>NZ_OZ217346.1:488000-788500 GCF_965111735.1 Streptococcus mitis | reverse complement strand
CGACTACCCTTGCTTTTAGAGCCATCATGGGTCACAATACTTCCCTGATTGACATAGCTCAAAATATCTCCTGATTCGCTATAAATATAGGCTGTGATTGGTTTAACCTTAAAATATTTGGGGCTTTGAATCCACTTTCCATCACTCTGGAAGAAATACTCTTTATTTTTGATATTAAAACCACCAGTAACATAACTTCCATCTTCTTTCAGGTAGTACCATGCATTGTAGTTAGGATCAAAAATCCATTCATTCTTGGCCATATAACCACCAGATTTGAGGTAATAAGCACCAATCCATTCACGTGAAGCATAAGCACCACCTGATTTTAGGTAAAACCAGCTATTATAAGATTTATCAAAAATCCATTCTTTTTCAGCCATTGCTCCACTATTCTTTAGATAGTAAGCATCTTTCCACTGATTACTAGCCATCACACCATCACTGTTAAAATAGTACCATGTGCCCTTAATCTTTTCCCATTTATTACGAAGGATTTTTCCTGAATCTGTAGCATAATACCATTTATCAGTAATCTTCACCCAAGCATTCTGAGCCATTGCTCCACTATTTTTTAGATAGTAATCATCTTTCCACTGATTACTAGCCATCACACCATCACTGTTAAAATAGTACCATGTGCCCTTAATCTTTTCCCATTTATTACGAAGGCTCTTTCCTGAATCTGTAGCATAATACCATTTATCAGTAATCTTCACCCAAGCATTTTGAGCCATTGCTCCACTACTATTAAGAAGATAATCGTTCACTAGAACATTGCTAGCCATAACTCCATCTTGCTTGAAGTAATACCAAACATTGCTAATTTTTTCCCATCTATTACGAACAATCTTTCCTGAATCTGTAGCATAGTACCATTTATCCGCAATTTTTACCCAGGAATTTTCTACCATTGCTCCACTAGTTTGAAAAGCATAGTCATTAACAATAGTATTGCTGGCCATGATTCCATGTTGATCAAATAAATACCAGACACCCGCAATTTTTTTCCAATTTTTGATTGGTTGATTATTCTCATAAAAAAGCCATTTCCCATGCTCTTTCTGCCAACCATTCTTATGAGCTTCTTCAACTTTTTCTTTATTTGGAATAGCCTCTTGTTTAGAATTATTTTCTTTTACAACAACTGGTTCTTTCTTTTTTTCCGTCTTTTCAGTTTCATTCTTTGTATTTTCAACAACTTTTTTCTCTTCTGATACTGGTGTCTGATTTTTATCTTTAGACTGATTTTTGTCCACAGATTGATTCTTATTCGTCGTTTGACTTTGGTCCGTTGTTGTACTATCTTCAGCAAAGACTGATGTGGGCACAATTGCCAATGCAAGCACTGCCGTGCTTACAAGTAGTGTTCTCTTCATTTTACTCCCCTAAGTAGATATTCGTCTACATCATTCGTAATTAACTTTATTCTAACATAGTTAAAAGAAGAAAATATTACAAAATGATGAAAATTCTATTTCTTATTAACAATAAGGATGGTCTAGCTTATCTAAGGCTGGTTTTTACTTCCTTGCTGAGATTTTCTAGACTACTAATGCCGTATTTGTCCATGACTTTTGGTAAATTTTCGATAATATCAGGACAGGCATATGGATTGGTAAAGTTGGCTGTTCCAACTCCGATAGCAGATGCACCAGCCAGATACATTTCTAGGGCAGCTTCAGCCGAATCTACTCCCCCCATTCCAATGATGGGCAGGTCTGTTGTTTGAGCAACTTGGCGGATGAGTTTGAGGGCTACTGGAAAGACTGCTGGACCAGACATTCCACCTGTTCCATTGGCCAAGATTGGTTTTCTGGTTTTGAGGTCAAAACGCATTCCAACCAGAGTATTGATCATGGTTAAGCCACTTGCCCCCGCATCTTCTGCAGCTTTTGCGACAGTAACGATATCGGTCACACTAGGGGTTAATTTGACATAAACTGGCACATCTGAGGCTTCGACAGCTGCTTTCACCACATCATAAGCTAAATCTGGATCTTGACCAATCAAAAGTCCGTGATTACAGTGGTCAACATTGGGACAAGAAATATTGAGCTCAATAGCCTTCACATTAGCTGCCTTGGAAATACCATGAGAAACAGCCGCATACTCTTGTTTTGAAAAACCAGCTACATTGGCGATAATAGGAAGATTTGGATACTCTCTTTCTAGCCAAGGTAACTTTTCAGCTAAAACAGCTTCTAAACCCGGATTTTGCAAACCGATTGCATTGAGCATACCAGCAGGTGTTTCTGCCACCCTTGGAGTTGGATTGCCAAAGCGTGGTTCAAGGGTCGTTGCCTTGATCATAATAGAACCTAAAAGGTCTAAATCATAGTACTTGACATACTCTTGTCCAAAACCAAAACAGCCTGATGCTGGAATGATCGGATTTTTCAAATCCAAACCAGGTAGAGAAACTTGTAAACGATTTGTAGTCATGATTTTCTCCTTATAATACAACAGTTCCTGTTCGGAAAACAGGACCATCTTCACAGACGCGTTGGCTGACCGTCTCGCTTTCTGGCACTTTTAGGACACAGGCATAGCAAGCCCCCATCCCACAAGCCATACGAGATTCCAGAGATAGATAGGCTCTTGGGTGGTCATAAAAGTTTTGATTGATATACTTCATCATGCCAGGCGCCCCACATGAATAAACAGCATCAAACTGACTGTCTAAGTCATTGATGACAACAGACACATTTCCTTTAATGCCATATGAACCATCATCTGTCGTTACAAAAACCTGACCATATTGGGCCAATTCCTTTTCAAGGATAACAGCATCCTTGTTAGCAAAACCAAGGACTGTCACTACTTTCACACCACGCGCATGTAATTCCTTGGCCACCTCAAGCAAAGGAGGTACACCAATCCCACCTCCAACTAAGAGAACCTGGCTCTGCTCATCTAGGTCAGACAAGTCAAAACCATTTCCCTGAGGACCCATCACATCAAGAGTATCTCCCTGACTTAAGGTTGAAAAAATAGCTGTCCCAGTTCCCTCAATCCGATAAATAAGATGACACTGCTTATTTGCCTTATCAATAGACGAAATTGAAATAGGACGACGCAAAAGATGGGCATCATCAGGCACACGCAGATGAAGGAATTGGCCTGCTCGCATAGCTTCAACCATTTCCCCTTCTAGGACTAATTCAAAGATTGCTGGCGCGATTTCCTCCTGTGCTACCACCTTCATGGTTTCCAAACGAATTGCACCCAAACGTTTCTTACATGTGGGATTCATGACTTCTCCTCCTTAAATTTTAAGGGGACCAGATAAAGAAAAGACCTTGCTAGTGCAAGGCCTCAGTTAAAATTGTACAACAGAAGAGAGCACACTCAAAAAGTCTCCTCTAGAAAATTGTACTATTCTTTTATCTGACACCTTGTGAGTCTCTCTGGACTCCCCTTAAAGGTTAAATTTTTACTAGTATACTCTTTCAGCTAAAAAAAGTCAAGTAGAAAACGAACATTCTACTTAACCTCACGAGATTATTTTTCACGAATGACTTCGACCTTGTAGCCATCAGGGTCTTTGACAAAGTAATAGTTAGGCGCAGTTCCTGGTAGGCCATTTGGCTCAGTCACTTCATAACCTTTTGCACTGTGCTCTTGATGAAGAGCTTCAAGATCAGGTGTACTGAGGGCGATATGGGCAAAGCCATCTCCAACCACATAAGGACCGTGATCGTAGTTATAAGTCAACTCCAACTCATAGTCATCACCCTCAAGACCTAGATAGACAATCGTGAAGGCATGGTCTGGAAAATCTCTGCGACGCAATTCTTTAAATCCAAAAGCATCTTGATAAAATGCGATTGATTTTTCAAGATTTTCTACTCGCAAGCAAGTATGTAGCATTTTTGAAGCCATATTTTTCTCCTTTATTTTTAAAAAGACTGGGACAATCCTGTTCCAGTCTTATCTGTTATTATTTACCAAGTTTTGCTTTAGCTGCATCTGCAAGAGCTGTGAAAGCTGCTGCATCGTTAACAGCCAAGTCAGCAAGCATTTTACGGTTAACTTCGATCTCAGCCAATTTCAAACCATGCATCAATTGTGAGTATGAAAGTCCGTTCATACGAGCTGCCGCGTTGATACGAGTGATCCACAATTTGCGGAAGTCACGTTTTTTCTGACGACGGTCACGGTATGCATAGTAGTAAGAGTTCATTACTTGTTCTTTTGCAGTACGGAACAAGATGTGTTTAGCTCCATAGTAACCTTTAGCTAATTTAAGAATACGTTTACGACGTTTGCGTGATACAACGCCACCTTTAACACGTGCCATGTTTTATTTCCTCCAAATATTTCCTAGAATTGTTTACTTACAGTCAAGCTATTATTTCAAGCGAGTAAGCATTGCTTTGATACGTTTGTAATCTCCTGAATGCACCATAGATGCTTTACGAAGATGACGACGTTGTTTCTTAGTTTTTCCGTGGAAACGGTGAGAAGTGTAAGCACGGAAACGTTTAAGTCCACCAGAACCTGTACGTTTGAAACGTTTAGCTGATGCGCGGTGTGTTTTTTGTTTTGGCATGATTTTTTCTCCTTTATTTAACTTTCTGACAATTATTTTTTGTCAGTTGCTGGCGCCAATTGCATGAACATTTGACGTCCATCCATTTTAGCACGTTGTTCGATGATGGCAATATCTTGAGTTGCTTCAGCAAACTCGGCTAAAACTTTTGCACCAATCTCTTTATGGGTAATCATACGACCCTTAAAGCGAATAGATACCTTAACTTTATTTCCTTTTTCAAGGAATTTGCGTGCATTGCGAAGTTTTGTATCAAAGTCACCCTTGTCAATCGTTGGACTTAGACGAACTTCTTTCACAGTAACAACACTTTGTTTTTTACGTTGTTCTTTTTGCTTCTTCTGGTACTCAAATTTGAACTTACCGTAGTCCATAATTTTTGCAACAGGTGGTTTGGCTTGGGGTTGAATCAATACTAGGTCAACATTAGCGTTATCAGCCAAAGCTTGCGCTTCGCTGAGTGGCTTGATGCCTAGCTGTTCTCCTTCAAGACCAATCAAGCGAACTTCACGTACACGAATCTCATCATTGATGAATAAGTCTTGCTTTGCTATGGTTTTCACCTCTTTTGTTTTATTAGAGAAAAACAATAGCGGACTCGTAAATATACAAGCCCGCACGTTATGATAGCGTTTCTTAGAAACTTTTCATCCGTAGGGCCAGGCAACTTGATATCACAAGGCGAGAAGCTCTCACTTCTGCTTTTCTCAACTTTTATATGATACCAAGTTTTCTAGTCCTTGTCAAGATAAAAAGTTATTTTTTTGAAAAGTTTGTGCTCGTTACCCAACCGTTTCAATCTTCCAACTATTCCACCCTTTAAACCTGATAGCTCCATGCTGGTCAGTTCGATAAACTTTACTATTGATACCTTCCAGTCGTGTCAAGGTTTCCTGATGGGGGAATTTCGTTCGATTGTTCTTTCCAACTGAGATGAGAGTAATCTCTGGTTTGAGCTGTTCTAAGAAAACTGAATTTGTTGATTTTTTGGAGCCATGTTGGCCAGCTTTCAAAACATCCACTTTCAAGTCTGGATAATGCTTCAGCACGTCCTTCTCTCCTTTCTCATCCAAGTTTCCAGTGAAAAGAAAGTGCTTATCCAAGAGTTTTCCATACAGAACTAGGGAATCTTCATGACTCCCATCTCCAATTTTCCTTGGAGATAGAACTTCTAACTGACTTCCAAAAATTTGCAAGTTCTCTCCTACTGTCACACTACGCACCTTGGTTTGAGTCGCCTGTAGTTCTGCCACAAATTCCTTCTGTTTCATACTGCCTTTTGACACTAAAATTTCGCCTACATGAAAAGCCTTGGTCACCTCCAACAAGTCTCCAACATGCTCCTTGTCCGTATTTGTCAAAACTAGCTGGTCAATCTTGGCTACTCCTCTACTTTTTAGATAAGGAATCAAGGTTCGCTGGGCATTACTGGTCGTCGCCTTTTCTTGCCATTTTTCTATTTTCTTATCAGATTCTGCCTTACCGCCCACATCTATGAGAATGGTTTTCCCAGTTACATCCCGTAGGAAAAGACTCTCGCCTTGCCCCGCATCCAGCATAGTGATTTCATTTTCCAGTGGATGCTTGATCAAGAAAAAGAGACCCACAATAAGTAAGCTGAATCCAGCTACTCTTTTGATATTTTTCCTCAAATCATAGACCAAAGCCAAAGAAATTAATAGTAGTATCAACAGCCATGCATTGGGTTGTCCAAAGACCAGAGGCCTACGTGCCACCTGTGATACCAAGCGAATAATGCTTTCCAACCATTCAAACATAAAATTAAGTTGAGTGACTGGATAGAGAAAGGAAAGGGCAAATAAGATAGACAAGAGAGGTAAGAGGACCAAGTCAAATAGGAAGGAAAAGACAAAGGTCAAAAGGATGGACCATGGTTGAAATTCTGCAAAATAGAAGGATAAAATGGGTAATATACCCAAAGAAATGACAAGACTTTCTCTAGCAACAGCCTTGAGCCCCTCGCCTTCTTTGCTGGTCATGGTCAAGATAAAAGCATAAGCACAGGACAAGACTCCTCCTGCTGTCAAGAAAAAGTTGGGCATGACAATAAAGAGAACAAGCACAGTCAGGGCAAAATTATCCAAGCCCTTATAGCCATGTTGAGCCAATAATTTTTGCAAAAGACTTCGAATGACCGATGCTGAAAATCCTGTCAGTCCTGCATAGATAAGGGAAAAGGGATAAGTCAGCCATTTCAACTTTTCTTGGGTCAAGCCCAATCGCAAGAGAAGTTTCTTAAATCCATCCATGAAAAAGCCTACCTGCATACCTGACAAGGCAAAGAGGTGGATAATTCCTAGACTAGAATAAAGCTCATTCATCTCCTCGAAGTCGGTGTCCAGATGTCCCAGCAAGAGACCCGTCATGTAGTTGCGCATAGGGTCTGGAAAATGTGTCTTAATCCAAACCACAGCCTTTCGACGTAAACTGGACAGATTTTCTCCTATATCCCAACTGCCAACCTTTTGAAGTGACTGGATTTTTTTGATATTGAGAGTCTGGTAAATTCCCTGAGTCTTCAGATAGGCTTGATAGTCAAATCCACCAAAATTCCTCTGCCCTTCTGGCTCCGAAAGTTTTCCTTCAAGTTCTATCTCATGAAGGTCTGTTAAGACTTGAAAGGCTTCTTTCTCCTCCTCGGACTGAAGCTTGTAATAGACTTGAAAAATGCGTCCATCAGACTTACCACGAAAAGATAGGCTATCTCCATTGACCTTAACAGTGTCAGGCAAAATCCGTACCCTCTCAACAGAATCCGCCAGATTTTGACTAGCTTGACTCTGTTGCCAAGTTTGAAAAACAAACCAGAATCCAAAAATTACACAAAGCACTAGAACTTTTCCAGCAGATTTCCATGGAAATTGGATAAAGAGACAGACTAGCAGAAAAACAAAGCCTAACAGTGCGATATAGGATGCTGAGAAAATGGCGTAGTAAAGCCAGAGCAATAGAAAACTCAGATAGATTAGGGGAATAGGGAAATTCTTAATCCACTGTAACATAGTCTTTTAGCTTTTCTATGGTTTTAGCACCAATACCAGAAACCTTCTTAAGTTCATCAACCGACTTGAATTTCCCATTTGATTCACGATGGTCGATAATATCCTGAGCTCGTTTGCCACCCAGACCCTTGACCTGCTTGAGCTCTTCCAGACTGGCCTTGTTGAGATTGACCTTCTTTTCCTTACTCGTTGAAGAAGCCGTTCCAGAACCAGTCTGTTGACTAGCTGCTTCCTCTCCCTTAGTTGGAACGTAAACCAGAGCCTCATCACTAACTTTCTGAGCTAGATTGAGCGATTTGCTGTCTGCTTGCTCTGTCAAGCCACCCGCCTTTTGAACAGCATCATTGACACGACTACCTACTGGCAAGTCATAAATCCCAGGTGCTTTAACAGCGCCTTTTACATCTACTGTGATTAGATCTTGTTCAACAGGTTCTTCCTTTTCTTCCTTTTCGGTCGATGAATCCTTGGAAACAGCTGCAACTTCTGCCTGCAAATTCGTTTCCTTGACAGCTGTTTGTGGAGCTGGCTTTAGCAGGAAAAATCCGCCGACAAGTAAGCCCAGACCAGTACAGATGACAATGATTTTATACTCTTTGATTTTCTCGATAATTGCTTCCATATATTCTCCTCTCTTAGATTATTCGTAAGAGAAAGAAAAAACAGTCGAAAATTTCTTCTCAACTGCTTATTTATTTGCAAAATAGTCTTCCTTGGTCAAGACATAATGAACTCTTGTCACGATTCGGCCTTCTTCATGCTGGTCCATACAAGCATATGGTTCTACATAGGAAAAAAGCATGCCTGATTTCTCCATGACCTTTCCTGACGCGGGATTAGCCTTATCGTGTAAAGCAACTAACTTATTCATTCCTAACTTCTCAAAAGCTAGCTCAATTACGGCACGATTGGCTTCTGTCGTCAATCCTTTATTCCAATACTTTTTATTGATAATGTAGCCAATAGCTGCCTTCTTTATAACAGGATCAATCTTGTGCAAGTCAATGGTTCCAATAAACTGACCATTGCTTTTTAGTTCTATTCCCCACCGTCCCAAGGGATTGGTCAAGTAGAACTGAGCAATATTACTTTTGGTTTCTTCTAAATTTTGATTGGTTGGAAAAGTGTAGCGCGTATTTTCTCTGTCCGAGGCATACTCAAACATTTCTTCCGCATCATCCAAGGTTACAGGTCTAAGCAATAAACGCTCAGTCTCCACTATTGGATACTGAGCTAGTTTTAAAAAGATTGATTCCATACGTTTCTACCATTCAAAAGTATTTTCTATCAGTCTAGCATAAAAAAGAAGTGATAACAAATTTTTCTTGCTTTTTAAAGCGGTTTCATATAGAATAAAATCATCACCTTATTTTATAGATAATTGTGATAAATCATTTACAGCCCGTCAATAGAAAGGGAGTTTTTCTCTATGTTAATCGGAATTCCAAAAGAAATTAAGAATAATGAAAACCGTGTCGCCCTCACACCTGCTGGTGTCCACAGCTTAGTCGGCCGTGGTCATCGCGTCCTTATCGAAACAAATGCTGGTCTCGGTTCTGGCTTTACTGATGATGACTATCAAAAGCAAGGAGCTGAGATTGTCGCTACTGCTGGTGAAGCCTGGGCTGCAGAGTTGGTCGTGAAAGTAAAAGAACCATTAGCTTCTGAATATGGTTACTTACGTGACGACCTGCTTCTCTTTACCTACTTGCACATGGCCGCTGCGCCTGAATTAGCAGATGCTATGCTAGCAGCAAAAACAACAGGGATTGCCTATGAAACTGTTCGTGATTCCCAAGGTCAGTTACCACTCCTCGTACCTATGAGTGAGGTTGCAGGCCGTATGGCAGTCCAAATCGGTGCTCATTTTCTAACTAAGCAAGCAGGAGGTTCTGGTGTCCTACTGGGTGGTGTACCGGGTGTACCTAAAGGAAAAGTAACCATCATTGGTGGTGGTGTCGTAGGGACCCATGCTGCCCGCATCGCTTTAGGATTGGGAGCGCAAGTGACCATCCTTGATATCAGTGCTAAACGTCTCTCAATCCTTGAAGAAGTCTTTGGTCACCAAATTCAAACTCTCATGTCCAATTCATTTAACATTGAAGCCAGTGTGAGAGATGCGGATGTGGTGATCGGAGCGGTTCTCATCCCAGGTGCCAAAGCACCAAAATTGGTGACAGATGAGATGGTCAAGCAAATGCGTCCAGGATCTGTCATCGTTGACGTTGCCGTTGACCAAGGTGGCGTTATCGAGACAGCTGACCGTGTGACAACGCACGATGAACCCGTCTATGAAAAACACGGTGTGCTCCACTATGCCGTTGCCAACATCCCAGGTGCGGTTGCTCGTACTTCAACTATCGCACTAACCAATGTCGCTCTTCCTTATATCGAAGCTTTGGCTGAAAAAGGATTTGTACAAGCAATCGCTGAAGATGAGGGGCTGCGTCAAGGTGTTACCACTTATCAAGGTTACTTAACCAGTCTTCCAGTAGCCCAAGGTCTCGATAAAAAACATACTCCAATTGATGAATTAGTATAAAAAATCTAATTATCAGATAAAAGAAAGAGCAATTCCAACCGAACTGCTCTTTTTTGTTATTCTGTTTCTTCTTGGCTTGCTTCACTCTCTTCATTCTTGACCGGTGCTGGTTCATAAGCTCGGATAATCTGAGCGACAACAGGATGGCGAACCACATCCTTGGCTGAAAAATGAATAAAGTCAATCTGGTGAATGTTCTTGAGCTTTTCTTGGGCATCAATCAAACCGGACTTGACGTTACGCGGAAGGTCAATCTGACTGATATCTCCATTGACAATCATCTTAGAATTAAAGCCTAAACGAGTCAAAAACATCTTCATCTGCATGATAGTCGTATTTTGCGCCTCATCGAGAATGACAAAGGCATCATCCAAAGTTCGTCCACGCATATAGGCAAGGGGCGCAATCTCGATAATTTCACGCTCCATGAGTCGAGTTGTTTGGTCTTTCCCCAGAATCTGATACAAGGCATCATAAACAGGTCTAAGGTAAGGATCTACCTTCTCCTTAAGATCACCCGGAAGAAAACCTAGACTCTCTCCTGCTTCCACCGCTGGACGAGTCAGGATAATCCTCTTGACTTGCCCACGTTTAAGGGCAGTCACTGCCAAGGTCACTGCAAGGAAGGTCTTCCCTGTCCCTGCAGGTCCGATTCCAAAGGTCACATCATGCTGTTTGACACTGTCCACATAAAGCTTTTGACCTAAGGTTTTGACGCGGATAGGCTTCCCAGTATTGTCTTTAATGATTTCTTCTTCATAAAGGGCGACAAACTTGTCTATTTCATCGTTTTTGACCATGCTAATCGCAGTCACCACATCTGGCGTACCAACGGTCATCCCACGATTTACCAAGACCATCAAAGCCTGAATAACTTGACGGGCTTCCTCACAGGCAGTCTCTTCTCCCAAAACCTGCACAATCTCCGTACGAGCATGAATCACCACATCAAGCTCTTCTTCCATCAAACGAAGATGGCGTTCATTGGAACCAAAAAGATGAAACAGGTCATCTGGATGACTCAGTTGAATGTCTATTGAATGTTCCTTCAAATAAAGAACCTCTCTAATTCTTTTATTTCTTTTTATTATAGCAAAGGGGCGGAGAAATTACTAGCCCAAACCTAGTGAATCATGCTAGTGTTCTAAGTATTCTTGCCAGATAGCGTCAAAGTCTCCTAGGTTAAAAGAGAAACTGGCGTGCTCCTCCAAAAAGCGACTCACCTCATCAAAATCATCTGTGTGTTTTGGGAAGGCTGACTCTTCAAAAGCGAGGTCTGCCAAGATAGCTTTGGGACTATTACTTTTAGGATTGCGCTCAGTCATGAGCCAAGTGTAAAATGATTTTCTCATAAATCTCCCTAAATCAACTCTGTCCCAAACTGGTCTTGCTTGATTTTACCAGCCTTCATAAGACCACCTAAAGCTTTCTTGAACTGACCTTTAGAAATGCCAAAGGTTGCCTTGATGTCGTCTGGAGATGACTTATCATTTAAGGTCATGAAACCGCCATTGCTTTCCAAGTAGGTCAAAATCATCTGAGCATCATTTTCCAACATTTCAAATGAACGAGGTTTGAGAGAGAGGTTCAGAGTGCGGTCCACTTCACGGAAACCAATGACACGCGCATCTAATACTTGACCCAAACGTGGCTCTGCATAGCGCTCGCTAGGATGGATAAAGCCAAGCATGTTATTTTCTGGCAGATAGACAAAGGTCCCTGACAGCTTGAGGCGGTAAACAATGGCTGGCCAGTTTTGGTTCTGCATGTTGTTGTAGGCAGGACGAGCCAGACGTTGGAAGTCTTCTTGATAAGCCAAGAGTCCCCAGATACGGTCTTTCTTGTCCACTTCAAGACGGATATAGAGTTGGTCGCCCTTCTTAGGCCAGAGTTCCTTGAGCTCAGGGAGAATATCGAGTGACACAACGATTTCCTTGTCAGGAAGGCCTGTATCCACAAAGACACCCAAGTCTTTACGAACTTCCGTTACAGTTCCCCAACCAAATTGGTCCTGAGTTGCAGTCACTTCTAGAGTGGTCAAGCGGAGTTTTTGCTTCATATCCGTGTAGGCAAAACCTTTAACCGTATCCCCAACTGTATGTTGACCTTCTTCCTTGGCAAGAGCATAGGTCTGGCCATCCTTTTGCACAAAGTAAAAACGGTCGTTTTCATCGATGATCAGTCCAACGATAAAACTTGCAAGATTTGTATTCATATTTCCTTCTTTCGAATAAAACTCAGCCAGCAATGCCAACTGAGTTTTTCTGTTTATTTTTTAGACTTCCAAAAGTTCTTTCTCTTTGTTGGCAGTCATGTCGTCGATGTGTTTAACAGCATCGTCTGTTACTTTTTGAATGTCTTTTTCAAGAGTCTTCAATTCGTCTTCAGTGATTTCTTTTGCTTTTTCTTGTTTCTTAGCTTCGTCCATAGCATCGCGACGGATATTGCGGACAGCCACTTTAGCATTTTCGCCGACCTTCTTCACTTCTTTAGCAAGGTCACGACGAGTTTCTTCTGTAAGAGCAGGGATAACCAAACGAATAACAGAACCGTCGTTAGCTGGTGTGATACCAAGATCAGAGGCATTCAAGGCACGTTCGATGTCTTTCAATGAAGACTTGTCAAATGGTGTCACCAACAAAACACGCGCTTCTGGAATCGTAATTGAAGCGATTTGGTTAAGAGGAGTTTCTACTCCGTAGTATTCTACATGTACACGGTCAAGCAAGCTTGCATTGGCACGACCGGCACGGATACCACCAAATTCACGAGCAAGTGATTGGTGAGACTGGGTCATTCTCTCTTTAGCTTTTTCAATAATTGCGTTAGCCATAATCTTTCTTATTCCTTTTCTTCGATATTATTTGAAACTGTTGTTCCAATATTTTCACCAAATACGACACGTTTGATGTTGCCTGGTTGGTTCATGTTGAAGACAACCAAGTCAATGTCGTTATCCATTGAGAGGGTTGAAGCTGTTGAGTCCATGATACGAAGACCTTTGTTAATAACATCACGGTGAGTCAATTCTTCAAATTTAACAGCTGTCTTGTCCTTCTTAGGATCGGCATTGTAAACACCATCTACGCCATTTTTAGCCATAAGGATAGCATCCGCTTCGATTTCAGCCGCACGAAGGGCCGCGGTCGTATCTGTTGAGAAGTAAGGTGAACCAATTCCGGCACCAAAGATAACGATACGGCCTTTTTCAAGGTGACGAAGGGCACGTCCACGTACATAAGGCTCTGCCACTTGTTGCATAGCAATAGCTGTTTGCACACGTGTATCAACCCCAACTTGTTGCAATGAATCTGCCATCACAAGAGCATTCATAACAGTCCCAAGCATTCCTGTGTAATCTGCCTGAACGCGGTCCATACCTGCTTCTGCTGCAGGTTCTCCACGCCAAAGATTTCCTCCACCAATAACAAGGGCAATTTCGATACCTAAGCTATGAACTTCTTGAATCTCTTTTGCGATTGTTTGAACTGTTTGGATATCAATCCCTACGCCACGTTCTCCGGCAAGGGCTTCACCTGATAACTTGATTAAAATACGTTTATACTTGGGATTCGCCATTTTCACTCTCCTTCTTTTATCCTACCTATTTTATCACAATTTCTAAGATTTTTATAGTATCATGAGCAATTCTTTCAAAAAAATTAGACTGTTAAAAATTCCTCTAAGTCACTAAGGGCACGCTCTGCAATTTTTTCATATCGAGCCTTCTTATCACGGATACGTTCGCCTTCCAACTCCTTGATAATACCGAAATTGACATTCATTGGTTGGAAATGTTTGCTGTCAGCATGGGTGATGTAATGAGCTAAGCTTCCAATCGCTGTCGTCTCTGGGAAAATAGCCTCGCTTTCTCCCTTGAAAAGACGAGCCGCGTTAATTCCCGCAACTAAGCCTGACGCTGCTGACTCAACATAACCTTCCACACCCGTCATCTGACCAGCAAAGAAGAGATTTGGTTGTTTCTTAGAACGATAAGTCTGCTCAAGAAGATTCGGTGAATCCATGTAAGAATTGCGGTGCATAACACCATAACGAACAAACTCCGCATTTTCAAGACCTGGAATCATTTGGAAGACACGCTTTTGTTCTCCCCATTTGAGGTGGGTCTGGAAACCGACGATATTGTAGAGGCTACCAGCCGCATTGTCCTGACGGAGCTGAACCACCGCATAAGGTGTTTTAAATTCGCCATCACGAGGTCCTGTGTAGTCATCTGGATACTCCAAACCGACTGGTTTCATAGGGCCATAAAGCATGGTTTTAATGCCACGTTTGGCCATGACTTCGATAGGCATACAACCTTCAAAGTACTTTTCTTTTTCAAAGGAATTGAGCGGTGCTTCTTCTGCATTGACCAAGGCTTCATGGAAATCCATAAACTCTTGTTTAGTCATAGGGGCATTGAGGTAGGCTGCCTCTCCCTTGTCATAACGAGACTTGAGATAGACCTTGCTCATATCGATAGTGTTGACATCGATAATAGGCGCTGCCGCATCGTAGAAATAGAAACCATCGCCGTCATTAAGAGCATGAATCTTTTCAGCCAGAGCATCGCTGGTCAAAGGACCAGTCGCCACAACTGTGATAACATCTGTCGGCAATTCTGTAATTTCATCACGAACCACTTCAATCAAGGGATGGTTGGTAACTTTTTCAGTCACCATTTGGGAGAAACCATCACGGTCCACCGCAAGAGCTCCTCCTGCAGGAACACGGGTTGCTTCAGCAGATTCTAAGATAACAGAACCCAAGCGACGCATTTCTTCCTTGAGAAGCCCAACAGCATTTGTCAAAGCATCTCCACGCAAGGAATTGGAACAAACTAACTCTGCAAAATTGTCTGTTTTGTGCTGGGGTGTTGACTTGACACCACGCATTTCATAAAGTTTAACTGGAATACCACGCTCTGCGATTTGGTAGGCTGCCTCAGAACCTGCCAAACCAGCACCGATAACATTGATATAAGATTGAGACACGACACTAATACCTCTTTGGGTGGGACCTAAGTCCATATCAAAACACTCCACTGGACTGTTTGACACCCACAAATCTTTCTAATTTTTTCTTCTACTAGTATAACAAAAAAAGGGAAGAAGGCAAACTTCCCTGTTTAGTCATTTTCTTGATGTAAAGAGATAGTGAGTATTCCAATTAAAAATCAATTATATGCTACTCTATAAAATCTTTTCCACGTAACGGATCGATAGGGACTGTTATTCTATCTCTTGCTATAACCGTATTATCTAAAACAGCATAACATTCAACATAGTGGTCTCCTTTAAACTGAGAATCTTCGTGATGTTTTATTTTACCTGAAAAAATAGCACCACGCTCACAATTTCTTCTAATCGCCTCAGCTCCAATATTTCTTACTTTCCAATAATATTTAACATCAGACAAAAGATTATCTGGAATATCTGATTGTATAATTTCAAAATCAAGAGATTTTCTATTTTTAATCTTAAATCTACTCTTTAAAAAGTCTGAAAGAAGTGCTTTTCGAAAACCATCCTGAGTAATTTCACACTCCAAAACAATATTATATCGGATATCAATACTAAACAATTCATCAATAAATTCTTCATTCGAAGCTCGATTTGTGGTAGAAGTGGATTGAGCGAATTTTCTACCAAATAGCTGTCTATAAACTTCAGTAAGTTTCTCTTCTGAAGCGTCTTCTATTTTCTTGAGAGCCTGCTTAGCTTTATTGATAAATTTTGCTCCATCATTATTATAAATCTTTTGATTACTACCTAAAGCATACCAATACTCTCTATTTTTATCTTGACTTGAAAAGTATTCAAAAATATCTTTCAAGAGAATATTATAATCAGAGTAATATATTTCAGAAATACCTTTATCATCAATAAAATCAGATATCAAAGCATCTATCAACAGCCCCTTAAATGAAAAGCCCATATGATTTTTCCATCGTCGTATGAGCCTTGTTAAGTTAGAGAAGTGATTATTAAAATTCGAATTTAAAGATTTACATTTTTCAATTTCAGGCTTTGGTTTAGTAATTTTCCAAGAGCCTCCGTTACGAGAATCAGGATATTTAAAATTACCATCAGATTGTTCGAAAGCTGGAACTAACTCAATTTTTCCACCATCCGAAAAATCAATAACAACGACCTGTCCGTCTCCTTTTATTTTTGTATTTGGGTATCTTTTTAGTAATTCGTTTTTTATTTCCTGTAGAAGTGCTGATTGACCATTACCCTCATAAGAATCAAATCGTCTATACACTTCTGAGGGTAGTGAAAAAATATAATCAAAATCACTAACATTTCGAACAGCCGTCGTTCTCCCCACACTACCAACAATCAAACCATTGTCAATTTCTTCATCTTTAAGCTCATCTAAGGAATAGTATTTTCGATTAAGTCGTTTCGTAATCTCTTTTAATCTATTCTTCCATTTTTCCCATTCCTCATCCGTCATGGGGAGTTCGTCTTCGCAAAATTCTTTAAAATCATTAGATAAAGACATTACTCTTCCTCCTTAATTTCCATCAATTCTTTTGGAATAAAGTATCTATAATCCTCCTCATAATCATTATCTTTTCTCGATTTTATTAGTTTTGAAGCCTTGGATACATTTTTGGGAGAAGCATTAGAAAGTTGACTATAAGTAGCATCTCTTCGAAATTTTAATTCTTCGAAAAATTCTTGGATTTCACTGGATGGTTTTCCATTGTAAACCACCTCAGATAAAAGAATTTCAGCTAACACTCTAAGATTCCAAAGCTCATCAACAGATTTCCTCTCCAAAGCTAGTCGTTCCTCAAAGTTAAACTCCTTGGTGATGCTAAAAATTATTGTAGTGACTAATGATAAAAATGCTGTAACAAGCTTTATCCAATATTCATCAAACCAAAGTATTCCAACTAAGCCAGAAGAGACAACTCCAGAAATGATTATTGTTGCTATTCTAAACCATCGAATATAGCTTTCTAACTCGTCAATTCTAACCGCATGAATTTTGTGAGTCCAACCTACATTTACTATAAATTTTTTAAGTTGAAAGTGTAATTTTTCTTGATTTTTCGACATTAAACCTCCTCCTTACTATTTTTGCTTATCTTGGTATGTTTCCCAAACAAATGACACTACCGTTAATGCAGATCCTACAACAACTGAAGCATACCTTGGTGGCAATTCTATAAAGTTAGCTCCCTTACCATGACCATCACCTTTATCATTTCTAAGACTGTTAATACCCTTGATAATTTGATTCAAACCACTTAGAACTAGCTTTACATCTTGATTATTTTTTGCTGAAATATTTTCATTAGAATCCAAGTTTAAAAATTTAAAGACTTTCTTTTGCAAAGTTGCAATATCATTAGAATTAGAATACTCAATTTTTTCATGGTCTAAAATATGTTTAAAACATGATTCCAACAATTCCTTAGCTTTTCCAATAGCGTCCGCTGGAGAGCGAGAAATCATTTCATTCATAATCCCCATTTGCTTATCTATATAGTCGCTATCAAAATAGTCAGATAAAGATTCAGCAACATTATTTAAGTAGGCCATTTGTGAGACTTCATATTTCGAAAGTCTCTCTTTCAATTTGAATGCCTGAGAGTTCCTCTCTTCAGTTTTCTCGTAATATGAGTCAGGAAGGTCTTCATAATATCTAAGTAAATCTAAAGCCAATTTTAAAACCAGTTCATCTGGTTCGTTATCTACAAAAGCCTGTAAAGCTTTCCCTTTTGAACCTCCATATTTCTCTTGAATATTTACTCCTACTGAATTAAAAGTAAAATTAGCAAAAGTAGAGTTAGAAAAATTTAATACATAACCGTCACTATTAAAAAATACTTTTATAAAACTCTTATCTTGAAAATTTAATTCCATATCAAGTTCCCTAGATTTAAAACATCAACTCGCTTCAAACAAATCCAGTTGACCAAAACTTTCTTCGAGTTTCTGTTGCTTTGCAATTACATCACTATTTCGTAAATCTGACACTAACTTTTCAGCAATATACCACATCATTACTGGTGGAATAGCATTCCCCAGCATTCTATATTGAGCACCTTCTGAACCAAGCAATTCATAGTTTTCTGGAAACGACTGAATACGTGCAACCTCTCTTGGAGTATAGCGACGGTAACGTCCATTTTCTAACAAAACAGGGTCAGTGCTATTTAAGGATACTTTTGCTAAGTGAGAACTAACCGTATTACTCGGCTGTTCAATGTCTTGTGCTCGTCCTTTATTCATTTTTTTGCCAGATTTACTATTTAGCATTCCTTGCACAGCCCTCTCACTAAAATAATACTTTTCATCAATATCTTGCTGAAGAATTATTTTTAGTGGTGTATAATCTTCTACATTCTGAATAGGCTCTTCAGGAAATTCAAAAGTAAAATTCAAATCCTTTCGAATACCAACAATAAACACACGCTCTCTCTTTTGCGGAACGCCGTATTTGGTGGCTACGCAAAGTTTATAAGAAACATTATAGCCAGCTTTTTCGAACTCTTCAATAATTAGAGGAAAAGCTTCTTTATTGTTTGCAGACAAAATTCCCTTAACATTTTCGGCAAAAAATGCTTTTGGTTGATGAGCTTTTAGCACCCGCACCATCTCAAAAAACAGTGTCCCTTTTTCATCTTTTATTCCTAAGCGTTTCGGATTTTGAGCACTAACAGAAAATGATTGACAAGGAAAACCTCCTGTTAAAATATCGAAAGACGGGATTTCATCTGATTTTATTTCTCGGATATTTCGATTGTCTGGAATAACACCAAAATTCTTTTCAAACATTTTATTAGCACTATCTTCAATATCATTTGCATAGACAATCTCAATTTGATTGTCGGCATAATGTTTACCTAAAAAATCAAATCCACCAGCAAAACCAATATCCGTTCCACCCCCTCCACTAAAAAGAGAGGCAATTTTTAGTTTCTTCAAATTAAATTCTCCTCAAAGACAACTGACGATGAAAAACGGACATCATATCCATCTTTTCTCTCAATCAGAAGCATCTTCTCATTTTTGACTAATTCATACAAATTCTTGATGATAAACAATTTTTTGCTATGTTTAGAAATCTGCAAACGATAAATATAGTATCTATCACGCACAGATTTAGCAGTTCGCCATTCGTTTGGTGTGATATGAAACGAATTAAAAGTAATAGAAGCATTGCTGACAGTTGTTTTGACTTCAATATATTTTCTCAGCTCAGAATCATCACACTCAAAAGATTGAACATCGTAGCCAACACCAAACTGTGTTGGAATAAAATTCACCAGATGGAGCAACTGTTCTTGCCCGTGTTCTCGTAATTTTTGTTTTTCATGATTGATGACAATAGCTTCTCCCGAACTCCCTACAACAGCGGTAGAAATTTTCTCGCTATATTCGATGTGTTCAGTTAGATGTCCGATAATATCTGTTTTCTCCTCAGTAAAATCAATATCACTTGGAAGGTAGAGATTAAAGTTTGTCCTAAAATCAATATCTCCTAAATCACGATTGACATATTCGAACCAAGCACTTCTAAAATTTCGAACATCTTCAATTATTGTCGAAGCATTTCCAATAAATTGAGCATAACCATCAAAGGTAGCATCTGATTGCAAAAAGTCATTTATTGCTTGCTCTTCCACAGAATTTATTTTATACCTACCACCTTGAACAGTTAGCAAACTCGCTATAACCATATAGTCTAAAATATCTTTGGCATATCTAATAACATCTCCTTTAGTATCGTAAGCTACTTTAGACGCTCTATTCTCTTTGATACGATTCCATCTTTCCAAAACAGGCTCTCTATCACGAGTACATCTCAAATCATTAAAGATACAATGGGCGACTTCTTCATCGGTGAGGTAAATAGTTTTTTCTTCAGCTTGTGAGGCTTCTGTAAATAGTTCCAGTAGATACTGAGCTGGCTTAAATTGAACTCCGATTTGACAAAGTTTAACAATCTCGTTATCTTTTAGATGCCCACCAGGATATTCAAAATTATACAAAAAGGTTTTAAAAAAGCGAATAAGGTCTTGGTCTTCAGTCAATTCCTTAGCCCTATTTCCTGAATAGACAAAGCCTTCTTTCTCAATCATCATCCCAAACAAAGAAGAAATCTCTGTTCGCCAGTTATTGATTGTTTTCTCTGTTTTATCTGCATTTCCTGCATATTGTTTGATAATGTCATTTAGTTGCTGACTAAATTCCTTTTTAGGCAATATTCCCAAATAAGAAATATTCGTTGCCATATAAACAAGTACATTTTCGACATCATTTTTAAAACGAGGTCTTGGGTGATGTAGTCTAAAATAATATTTCTCTGGAACTTGATACATAGTTACTCTTCGTTATTTTTTAAATATTTCAGTAAATTGTTTGCAATCTGCTGAGCCATTAAAGGAGGAACAGCATTACCAACTTGTCTAAATTGCTGTGTTTTACTTCCGTAAAAGATAAACTCATCTGGAAAAGATTGTAGACGAGCAGATTCCCTCACTGTTGGCACACGATTATACTTATAGTGGAAATGATGTCTATGCCCCGTATCAATCGTAGGAGCTGGCTTCCAACTAGCAAATCGTGTCCAAGCGACATTAAATTTTCTTGTTTCTCGTAATTCCTCTGGGAGATTTTTATAATTTCCACCGTCAGGGACAAGGGCAATTGTACTTGTCACTTTTTCTGAATGCTTGGCTGCAACGTGGTTCAAAACCACATTTGAACGTTTTCGCATTAATTTTTGATAGTCATTTTGTGGTTCTGAAACATAAGACATTGCTATCTCGCCAAGTTCATTTTCTAATGTTGGCAAATCAGAAATTGCCATCTCTGTTGTAATGATTGTTCCCAGTGCATCAGGATATTCAAATCCATCATTCCTCGTCCCCACAAAAATAACACGCTTTCTATTTTGAGGAACTCCATAGTCAGAGGCCAGTAACACTTTAAACTGAACCTTATAACCCATTTTCGAAAACTCTTCTATGATAGTATCTTTTATTTGCCCTTTAAACAAACTAACAATCCCAATCACATTTTCAATGACAAAAGCAATTGGCTGTATTTCTCGAACCAATCGAATATAAGACAAATAAAGTTTGTTCCTTGGATCATCAAATTTTCTAGGTCCAGAAAGCGACATCCCCTGACAAGGGGGACCACCTACAATTATGTCAACTTTTTGTTCTCCAATTATTGGTTTTATATCTTCCTCATAAGATATATTCGCAATATCTCCACATAATATTTCTGAATTCTGATGATTTTTTTGAAAGGTTTCTAAGGCTTTTTCGTCATTATCAATTCCTAATAGAACATTAAATCCAGCCATCTCGAATCCATAAGATAGACCACCTGCTCCTGAAAATAAATCTACAATGTTATATTTTTTCAACTGATAAACTCCACACTATTTTCTCATATATAATTATACCATACTGCGTACTTAAAAATAATTCTAATAGAGTACATCATATATATTTAACATAAACTGAATGAACATTGTTTTTATTTATTCACTACTCAATCAATTCTATGATTTAGACTCCGAATATTATCATCACTAATTAAGTTAAACAGAAACAGACAGAATTATTACATTCTGTCTCCCTTTATTGGTTTTCTTCCCAGTCGTGATAGGCAGCGTAGAGTTGACTTTTATTCCACTGGTAAATCTTAGCGACTTCCTTGATAGCTTGATTTTTCTTCATACCATGTTGGATGCGGGCTTGGATTTCTGAAAACAAGTCCTCCTCGTCCTTTTCTTCCATATCCTGACTGGCACCTTCAACGATGAGAAGGCATTCTCCCTTAAGTGGCGTTTCGGAGATGCTTTCCAGCAATTCAGAGATCTTTCCTCTTTGGTATTCTTCATAAATTTTAGTCAATTCCCTAACCAAAACGACCGAGCGGTCGCCATAAACTGCTAACATATTTTCCAAAGTATCTGCCACACGATGGGGAGATTCATAGAAAATCTGAGTTTCAGGATAATCTTTTTTTGAGTCGAAAAATTGCTTTTGCTGGCCTGATTTTCTCGGTAAAAAGCCGTAAAAGATATGTGGTTGTGGCGCTAGACCGCTAGCAATCAAGGCAGAAATCCCTGCAGAGGCTCCTGGAACTGTGACAACTGCAATCTCTTCCTCAATAGCTGCCTTAACCAAATCATGACCAGGGTCTGAGATGCTAGGCAGACCCGCGTCGGATACCTGAGCAATACTTTGCCCTGCTTTCAGGAAACCAATCAAATCAGGAATCTTTTCCTTGGCATTGTGCTCATGAAAACTGATTTGCTTGGTAGAAATGTCAAAATGCTTGAGCAATAGACCTGTATTGCGTGTGTCCTCAGCAGCAATCCAATCCACCTCTTTCAAGGTCTGGATTGCTCGAAAGGTTATATCGTCTAGATTGCCAATCGGCGTTGCCACTAGG
Organism: Streptococcus mitis; assembly: GCF_965111735.1. Classification (GTDB taxonomy): domain Bacteria; phylum Bacillota; class Bacilli; order Lactobacillales; family Streptococcaceae; genus Streptococcus; species Streptococcus mitis_DR. The sequence goes on along the minus strand of NZ_OZ217346.1, from coordinate 765,937 downwards.
TACAGCTTGCCATAGGGAGACTGCCCCTTAAAACTTTTTTGAATCTGCATGCTTACTCCCTGTATAACAACTCATCACAGAACATACATTCTTCGTCCTGTTCTCGACGTTGTCCATAAAAATCATTACAAACGTGAAATCCATCACGGTAAATGCGACGGACACTTTCACGAACATGCTTAGCCTTGACAGGAGCGTCTGCTTCCACCTCACCCAAGCGTTCTCGCAACTTACTATTTTCCAAGCGAAGAGCTGTATTTTCTTCTACCAAGCTCTTGAGATTTTTCTTGATGGCTTCCACATCGGCCAAGGTTACCAATAACTGTTGGGAAAAATCGTCCAGCGCGTCAAATAATTCTTTTTTGTCCATAAAACAGCCCTTTCCTTTCTTTATCATTCATCTTTGAGTTTATATTTCTTTCAAGACCAGGTATTCCATGGCATTTTGAAAGCTGACATTAGCTTGCCACATTTTTCTAGCTTCTAGCAAATCTTGTAGAATCACTCTTACTCTTGCTTGCAGGAGATCCTGCCCACAGAGGACTTCAAGAATCCGTAAAACCTGATCTTGTTTTTCCTTATCATCTGCCAAGCTAGCTAGTTTGGCAACTTGCAAATAACTTTCTTTTTTCTTAGCCACTAACCAAGTCAGCAGGCGTTCACTTTCATCAACCAAGGTCCAAAAACTTGCCTGATTGGCTAACTTCTCTGCTTCAGCTCGCGATTGACTAAACTGGGCTAGGAGAGTCGCTTTTTTCTTAACCAGTCCCATTTGTTCTAAGAGCAATATCAGCTTCTCTTCTTGTTTTTTAAAGTGGAAAATCTGGGTCCGACTTCGAATTGTCGGTAAAATCTTCTCCTCATCTCTGGTCAAGAAGAAAATATAAACCTCACTCTGGGGTTCTTCGATGACCTTGAGCAGAGAATTAGCTGCGTTAGGATGCATCTTCTCAGCTTGCTCAATAATAAAAACCTGTTGCTGGCTTTCAATCCCTGCTTGGGAAAACTGACCCACTAATTCTCGAATGCGTTCTGTCTTAATGACCTGATTAACTGGTTTAATCAAGGTGACATCGGGAAATTCTCCCTGTTCAATCAGCTTACAATTTCGGCATTTCTCACATGGTAAAACACCTACTTTATCTGTACAAAAGAGGCTCTTAGCTAAAAATTGCGCCATTTCCAAGCTTCCAAAGAAACCTGAAAAGAGGTAGGCATGATTGAGCTGGTCTTGTTCTAGGATACGGACAAAGTGGTCAAACTGATCTGGCTGCCAGGCCTTTAGTTGATCTTGTTTCATTTAGCTAATCCCATTCTATCAAACAAGACAGCCTTTGTGGTTTCCACAACCTCCTCCAATGGAAGACTCGCATCAATCTTGACAATACGACTTCCTTCTTTATCCAGAAGAGAAAGGTAACCTTGACGGACTTTTTTATGCAAGTCCAAACCTTCCAAGTCCAAACGATTGACCTCACGATTGCTATTAGCAGCAATGCGAGCCAGTCCTTCTTCCACCTCGATATCAAAATAGAGTGTCAAATCGGGTTTAAGGCCATCTGTCGCAAACTGATTGAGCCAATCAATGGCGTCAATATCTAAGCCACGACCAAATCCCTGATATGCAATGGAACTATCTATGAAGCGGTCCATAATGACCAACTTACCAGCTTCAAGGGCAGGGAGAACTTTTTCCACCAAGTGCTGTCTGCGACTGGCGATATAGAGTAAAAGCTCTGTTTTAGCATCCATCTGAGTATGACTTGGATCCAAAATCACTTCCCGAATCTTCTCCCCAATCAAGACTCCGCCAGGTTCACGGGTCGTCAGCACCTCTATTCCTTTTTCCTCTAAAATTGGGAGTAGAGCCTCTAAAACACTGGTCTTTCCTGCTCCCTCTGGTCCCTCAAGAGAGACTAAAAATCCTTTTGACATGTCTAACTCATTTCTTTTTTTCTACCTTCTATTCTATCAAAAAAATAGGGGTTTGTGACAATCTTTTTGTCTTCTCCTTTCAAACACCATAAAAGAGGCAGACAAAACTACCTCTTATTTACCTAGTTCTTGTGTTCGTTTATATGCTTGACCAACTGCATCCATGACTGTCCCTCGAAAAGCATGTGCTTCTAGGCTTGCTACACCAGCGATAGTCGAACCGCCTGGGCTACAAACTTGGTCTTTCAAGACCCCAGGATGCTCTTGGGTTTCTAGGACCAATTGCCCAGCTCCTACCACAGTTTGAGCCGCCATTTTCAGTGCTATTTCTCGTGGCAATCCTGTCTGAACACCCGCATCTGCCAAAGCCTCAATAAAGAGATAGACAAAGGCTGGTCCACAACCTGCAAGACCTGTCGCTGCGTCGATTAATCCTTCTCCCAGTTCAACCAGGAGGCCAGCCTTGACTAAAAGCTGACAAAAAAGTTTACTATCCTCAACCCTGCAATTAGGAGACAAGGCATAACTAATCACTCCTTGACCGATAGAAGCAGGGGTATTTGGCATCATACGAATAATTCTGTGTTGATTTGGAAGAAGACTAGCTAGTTTTTCTAAAGTCAATCCAGCTGCCATGGAAATCAAAAGAAGACTTTCTCTTTTTTCAAGGATGGTCTGGTATTGAGCAAGCAATTCAGAAAACTGGGCTGGCTTTACTCCTAGAAAAATCACATCTGCTTCTGCAAAAATTTCTTCATTGCTGGAAGCCTGACCACCAAAGTCTGCAATGAAAGCATCTACCTTAGCTTGACTACGATTGGCAAGGAGAATCTGAGCACCCGTCTTGGCCTGCAAAACAGCCTTGGCCAAACTAGCCCCCATATTCCCCAAACCGATAAATCCAATCTTCATCTCTTACTCCCTTATCTGTCCGTCACCAGTAACCACATACTTGTAGCTAGTCAACTCCTTCAAGCCCATTGGACCACGCGCGTGCAATTTCTGAGTAGAAATCCCCATTTCACATCCAAGACCAAATTGACCACCATCGGTAAAACGAGTTGAAGCATTGACATAGACAGCTGCAGAGTCCACTTGATCTGTAAAGTAAGTTGCAGCTTCAGCATTTTCCGTCACAATCGCATCCGAATGATGGGTACTGTGAGCTTCAATGTGCGCAACCGCTTCTTCTAAACTACTCACAACTTTAACAGCTAGGACATAGTCCAAAAACTCGGTGTCAAAGTCTTGAGCCTCAGCTACTTGACCAGAAACAAACTGGCTTGCTTTGCTATCGAGTCGGAATTGAATTGGTTCCAACCCAGCTTCTTTTCGATCTGCAACCAGCACTTGCTCCAAGCTAGGAAGGAAGCTTGCTGCCTTGTCTTCATGAACCAGCAGAACCTCCATGGCATTGCAGACAGAAGGACGACTAGTTTTAGCATTGTTGATAATAGATAAAGCCTTATCTTCATCTGCGTCCTTATCGACATAAACATGGACAATCCCAGTTCCTGTCTCGATAACAGGTACGATAGCATTCTCAACCACTGCATTGATCAAACCAGCTCCTCCACGAGGAATGAGAAGGTCTAGATAGCCCTTGGCCTTCATCATGGCATAGCTGCTTTCTCGGCTGGTATCTTCCACCAGTTGAATCACATCTGGGTGAATAGTAGTCGTTTCCAAGCCCTTCTTCAAGGCTGTGACAATGGCATGGGCAGTTTGATAGGCATCCTTACCACTTCGAAGAACAACCGCATTCCCACTCTTGAGAGCCAAAGCAGCCGCATCAGACGTCACATTTGGACGGCTTTCATAGATAATACCGATAACCCCCATAGCCACACGTTTCTTTGTGATAACCAAACCATTTTCAAGCTGATTGGTTTCTAAAACTTCACCGATTGGATCTGGTAAAGCAACCACTTCACGAATACCAGTTGCCATTGCTTCTATACGCCCTGCATCCAAATAAAGACGATCCAGCATCACATCTGAGATTTTACCCTTAGCAGATTCCATATCAAGGGCATTGGCCGCTAAAATCTCCTCAGTAGCTGCTAATAAATGATCAGCCATGGCTAGCAAGGCTTGGTTTTTTACGTCTTCACTAGCTGTGTTGATAGACTTCTTAACAGCCTGTACCTGTTCAAATTGTTCTTGTGTACTTACCATAGTTTACCTCTAAAATTCTGTAAAGAGTAGTTGGATTTCAGGCGTAATGGAAATCCAGTCATCACGGTGAATCAAGACACCCTTGGCTTTTTGAGAACGCAACATATCCTCCAAAGCAGATGCACCAAATTGCACACGCCCTTTTCCAAGTGATTTTCCACTTTCCTTGTCAAATACTGTCACGATATCACCATAAGAAAAGGCGCCTTCTGCTTCAACAATACCAGATAAGAGAAGACTCTTTCCATGTTGAGAGAGAGCTTCAGCAGCCCCTTTATCAACCCAAATAGAACCTTGACTCTGAGCATAAAAGGCCAGCCATTGTTTCTGGGTACGAAGTCCCTTCTCTTGAGCAACAAAGTAGGAACCATCCTTGGTCTCCTCAGCTGCCTCAATCATGGCATCTGACTTCAAAGATGAGCAGATATAAACAGGAACTCCTGATTCCGTCGCAATAGTTGCAGCCTTGATTTTTGTTAGCATGCCCCCAGTTCCGTTTGAAGAACCTGCTCCACCGGCCATATCAATAATCTCACGATTGATGGTCTCGATTCGCTCCAATCGTTTGGCTCTTGGGTCTGAATTAGGATTTCCAGTATAAAGACCGTCTACGTCTGTCAGGAGGACCAAAAGGTCTGCTTGGACCATGGCTGCAACCTGTGCACTCAGAGTATCATTGTCCCCAACCTTGAGCTCATCAATAACGACACTGTCATTCTCATTGATGATAGGAATCGCCCCGCGGCTAAGTAAAACCGACAAAGCCTGATTGGCATTTTTATAACGGCGCTTATCCACAAAGTCGTTCTGGGTCAGCAAGATTTGTGCAGAAACGATTTGGCGCAAGAGAAGATTGGTGGTATATTCTTCTAACAAAAGCCCCTGCCCTACCGCTGCTGAAGCCTGTTTATCAGCAATCTTAGTCGGACGCTTTTTAAATCCTAAGGCTCCAAAACCAGCAGCAATGGCACCCGACGACACCAAAATCAATTCATGACCAGCCTCGTGCAACATCGCCAACTGCTGGGTAATAGCCTTTACCTTACTACGTGATAAACTTCCATCCTCATTCGTTAGAGAAGAAGTCCCCACCTTAAAGACAATCCGTTTGTATTTCATAGTATCACTCCGATTCTTCATATTTATCCATTATAACATGAATGGCAGGAAATAGAAAAGAGTTGATAGGAAAAAGGTCGAGACAAGCCATCTCAACCTTTTATCACGTCTAATTCTTTCTCAATCTCTCCAAGGTTTCCTTAAAAATCTCTGGGATATCTGCTGTAAATTCCAAAATCTCACCTGTTCTCGGATGAGTAAAACCTAAAGTCTTGGCATGGAGAAATTGTCCATGTCCCTTCAAAGTCTTGCGAGGACCATAGACCTCATCACCAGCGACTGGATGGTCAATATAAGCCATGTGAACACGGATTTGATGAGTACGTCCTGTCTCTAGCTGCAACTCTACCAAGCTGTAATCACCAAAACGTTCCAAGACGTGGAAACGGGTCACTGCAGGCTTCCCTTTAGCAGTCACAGCCTGTTTCTTACGGTCTTTTTCACTACGGCCAATCGGAGCTTCAATCACACCACGATCATTAGGCAGATTTCCATGAACAATAGCCCAATATTTGCGGAGAGACTTTTTATCCTTGAGTTCTTGGGCAAGTGCTAGATGCGCCTCATCGTTTTTAGCAATCATGAGAAGGCCTGACGTATCCTTATCAATACGGTGAACAATTCCTGGACGCAGAACCCCATTGATAGCCGATAAGTCCTTAATATGATACATAAGGGCATTTACCAGAGTTCCACTAGTATGACCAGCACTCGGATGCACAACCATCCCCTGAGGTTTGTTAACGACGGCCACATCCTCATCTTGGTAGATGATTTCTAGCGGAAGATTCTCAGCTACATACTCTAAAACCTCTGGTTCTGGCACATGGTAAGTGACGACATCGCCCTCTTGAACTGTGTATTTAGCTTTCTTGACTTGACCATTGACCAAGACCTGGCCCGATTTGATTTGTTCATTCGCGAGACTGCGTGATAATTCTGTCAAATCTGACAAAGCCTTATCTAAACGCAGGCCACCAGTTTCAATTTTAATTTCCATTTATTTCCTCTTTTAACATTGCAATCAATAAAATAATCACTCCAACCGTCAGATAGCTATCTGCCACATTGAAAATTGCAAAATTGATAAAGTCAAGGTAGAACATATCCACAACAAAGCCCTGACTCACCCTGTCAATAAAGTTTCCAAGACCACCTGCAATGATCAAAGTCAGACCAAAGACCAGCCAGAGTGAGTCCTCCATGTGTTTATGTAGATACCAAATGGCACCTACCATAACGACCAGTGTAATAATAGCAAATAACCACTGCTGGTCTTGTAACATGGAGAAGGCTGCCCCTCGATTTTGCAGGTAGGTCAAACTAATAAAATTGGGAATCCAAGAGCGTACTTCACCCAGTGGAATCTGCTGGACGATATAGGATTTAACTAACTGATCCAGCGCAATCAAAAGCAGTACAATGACTGCCACTATTCCTCTTTTTTTCATGATTTCCTCTTCTGATCAAAATATTCTTGCATGACTTCTACGAAAAGAGTTCCAGCCTGACTAAGCTCCACTTCTTCACGTTTAACATAGACCATGTGATTATCCAGGTCATCCTTGAGACGAATAACTGTGATGCCATTGACACTATCGCTATCTAAAAATCCGGAACCTGTTGCATAAGCATCTGTCCGCTCCAAAATACCATTCAAGGTAGCACGGTCTGTCACATTAAACATCTGTGAGCTCGCACTAGTATCAACAAAATTCTCTGAATAATAAAGGTACTCGTCTTTCTCTTGAGTAAAACGAACCGTTGGTAGATCAGCTAAATCCTCCATGACCAGTTCCTCTTTCTGAGCCAAAGGATGCCCCTCACGGAGATAAATATGGGTATGGAAGGGAATCAATTCAATGACCTCAAGGCCTAACTTTTCAACCCGTTGCATGATCCCTTTTTTATTTTGATTGTTGAGGTAGATAATCCCAATCTCACTATGCCCTTGAGCAACTTCATCTAAGATTTGAACAGTAGTTGATTCAAAAATACGGAAGTTCTTATAATCAGGATAACGCTCTGAAAAAGCCGTAATAGTTGGTGGCAAGAAGTCATAGTGCTGGCTAGCAATGGAAAATTCATCTTTTTCTTCTTCAGGATTGGCATACTGATTTTGAAAAATATCAAATCCCTTGACCAATTCTTGTGCTTTTTCATAAAATTCCATACCACGACGGGTCAAGAAAGTTCCTGAGCTGGTCCGACGGAAAATCTTAAAGCCCAACTCTTTTTCCAAATCACGAACAGAAATAGACAGACTCGGCTGGCTCACATACATCTTTTCAGCAGCTTCACGGAAAGTACCACTATTAGCAATGGCAACAACATAGCGTAATTGTTGAATGTTCATCTTCTACCCCCAACTTCTTTATTTTTTCATTATACCATATTTTAGAAGTTTTCCAAAAAGGAAAAAAGTCGGGAAATTTTCAAGACTCAATAAATACTCTAACATTCCAATACAAGAATTAGAATAATGTCTTTTTCAGTCCTTATCTGATTTCAAGCAAATAAAAACAGCAAATCTTGTTGATTTACCGTTTATAATATGATGCAAGAAAAGCCTCTAATATTTTCTGGCTCTATAATATTTGTAGTGGGTAAATCCCCTATGGATATTATGGAGCCTATTTTGTTGTAGAAAAAAAGTCCCATATCATCTATAATGAAAAGCGACCAAACTATCATTAGAAAGAATCATATGGAACAATTACATTTTATCACAAAACTACTCGACATTAAAGACCCCAATATCCAAATTATGGATGTTATTAATAGGGACACACATAAAGAAATCATTGCTAAATTGGACTACGATGCCCCATCTTGTCCTGATTGTGGAAGTCAAATGAAGAAATATGACTTTCAAAAACCGTCTAAGATCCCTTACCTCGAAACAACTGGTATGCCTACTAGAATTCTCCTTAAAAAACGCCGTTTTAAGTGCTATCAGTGCTCTAAAATGACGGTCACTGAGACTCCTCTAGTAAAGAAAAATCATCAAATCCCTCGTATCATTAATCAAAAAATTGTTCAAAAGCTGATTGAAAAGACTTCTTTGACCGATATTGCTCATCAGCTGTCCATTTCAACTTCAACTGTTATTCGCAAGCTCAATGACTTTCACTTTAAGCATGATTTTTCTCGCCTTCCACAGATTATGTCCTGGGACGAGTATACCTTTACAAAGGGAAAGATGAGTTTCATTGCGCAAGATTTTGATAATCTTAATATCATCACTGTTCTTGAGGGACGAACACAAGCTGTCATCCGAAATCACTTTCTTCTATACGATAGAGCCGTTCGTTGTCAGGTGAAAATCATTACTATGGATATGTTTAGTCCCTACTATGACTTAGTTAGAAAACTTTTTCCGTGTGCTAAAATCGTTCTAAATCGCTTTCACATTATTCAACACTTAAGCCGTGCTATGAGTCGTGTGCGTGTCCAAATCATAAATCAGTTTCATCGAAAGTCTCATGAATACAAGGCTATCAAGCGCTACTGGAAACTCATCCAACAGGATAGTCGTAAACTTAGCGATAAACGTTTTTATCGTCCTACTTTTCGTATGCACTTGACCAATAAAGAGATTCTAGACAAGCTTTTGAACTATTCAGAAGACTTGAAACACCACTACCATCTCTATCAACTCTTGCTGTTTCACTTTCAGAATAAGGAGCCGGAGAAATTCTTCGGACTCATTGAGGACAACCTTAAGCTGGTTCATCCTCTTTTTCAGACTGTCTTTAAAACATTCCTCAAAGATAAAGAGAAGATTGTCAATGCCCTTCAACTACCCTATTCAAACGCCAAATTAGAAGCGACCAATAATCTCATCAAACTTATCAAGCGCAATGCCTTTGGATTTCGAAACTTTGAAAACTTCAAAAAAAGGATTTTTATCGCTCTAAACATCAAAAAAGAAAGGACGAAATTTGTCCTTTCTCGAGCTTAGCTTTTCTTCAACCCACTACAGTTGACAAAGAGCCCAAAAAAACAGGCTCTCCGAAAACTCGGAAAGCCTTATTTAATGCTATTTCTAGCTTCCTCGCCTTTATATTTTAAGGCTCGGGATAAAAAGGTTCACTAGACCTTTTTATTTAGCGATTGGGTAAACAGAAACTTGTTTTTTATCGCGTCCTTTACGTTCAAAGCGTACTACGCCTTCAACTTTAGCGAACAAAGTATCGTCTCCACCACGTCCAACGTTTACACCTGGGTAGATGTGTGTACCACGTTGACGGTAAAGGATTGATCCACCTGTTACAGTTTGTCCGTCAGCTGCTTTAGCTCCAAGACGTTTTGCTTGTGAATCGCGTCCGTTTGATGTAGAACCTCCACCTTTTTTGTGGGCGAAAAGTTGCAAGTTGTTAAGAGTCATTTTTAACATAATGTTTTCCTCCGTGTTAGTTTTCTGTGATAACTCTGGTTTGGACGAACTCAGAAGAGTTCTCCGATAAGTTTGCCATACCTAAGAAAAATGATTCAAAGAATAACTGGGTCATTTCTCTCTGGTGTGAAGGAAGATCTTTTGGAATCTCAACCATCAGATAGCCACCTTCATCTTCGTTTAATTCTAGGATTGGTTCATAGCCTGCAAATTTTTCAATAGAATTGATAAAGTTAATGGCAAGCGTAGAAACCGATGCACACACGACATCTAAGCCGTATTCGCCACTCTCGGCGTGTCCAGTAATTTCCGCACTCCTCAGCTCGCCATCTTCGGCTCTCTCAAAGACTGCCTGTATCATGTGTTCTCCTTAAAATTAAGCGTTGATTGCGTTGATGACAACTTTTGTATATGGTTGACGGTGACCTTGTTTACGGTGGCTACCTTTTTTAGGTTTGTACTTGTAAGTAACAACTTTCTTTTGTTTTCCTTGTTTTTCAACAGTTCCAACTACAGTAGCTCCAGCAACAAGTGGAGTTCCGACAACAGTGTTTTCACCACCAACAAGAACAACTTCGTTAAAAGTAACTTCTTGACCAGCTTCAACGTTCAATTTTTCAACGTAAACTGCTTGACCAACTTCAACTTTAACTTGTTTTCCGCCAGTTTTGATAATTGCGTATGTGCTCATTATGCACCTCCTATGATTTTTATGGGTTTCCCCGATTTTTTGTGAAGACTCGCCTAGCATCGTGGGACGAACCACTTAAACTTGAATAATCAAGCAACGATGTTCGTGCGGTTGCACAGGATCGTGCATAGTCAACTCTTCAAGTATAGCATATCTCCTATTTTCTTACAAGTAATAACACCTAAAATGAAGCTTTTTCTTTTACTTTTTTCTGCCAAGAGGCAAAAAGCATGCTGAGGTAAAAAATACTCATCATAATAGGAACACCAAGAATGGTCTTTTCATGATAGAAAATCGTCAAATAGGCTGAAAAGACAACGCCAAAGACAAAACTACTAAGCAGGCTAACAAATATGAATCCTTCACGCAAAAAAGGTGTGTGCTTGGTCCTAAAATAATCTCCAAAAGCCAGCATGGTCCGTTTGATATTCCCTGTCATAAAAGCGTTATTATAGGCAATACCCGACACTTCTCCAAAAGTGGTTGTCACCAATCCCATACAAAAGGCTAAGGGCGGTACTAGATAGATATTATCTACAGTCTGCGGCACAAAACCAATAATGATTGATAAGATTGCTAAAGGAAGCAATGACAAAATTGGCTTTTTCACAATTCTCAATTTTTCCTTATAAACAGTTAATAAAAAGACCCCCATCATAAAAGCTAGCAAGGTGAGAACCTTGTCCCTAACATCTGAAACATTATTTTGAATTAATTCTACTGAAAGAAAGACTACATTCCCAGTTTGTCCAGCTACAAGAGTGTTCCCTCGCACAATAAAAGTATAGGCGTCTACATATCCTGCACAAAAAGTCAAAAAAAGCGCTAGCCTCTTAGACTGACGTGATATTTTTCTTATAGGTAGTAACCTCATTTTCCCTCCCATTTCATTTACTCATCTCATTATTGTACCACTTTCTTTGGAAAAGACCTAGTAGCTTATTTGAAATTTTTTACCCTCTGTTGGATAGTCCCGTCTATCTATGTTATAATGAAAGAAGAATTTGAAATCGGAAAAAGGAGTAACTATGCTTAAATTAGGTGTCATCGGAACAGGGGCTATCAGCCACCACTTCATAGAAGCAGCCCATTCCAGTGGAGAATACAAGCTGGTCGCAGTCTATTCTAGAAAACTAGAAACTGCGGCAACCTTTGCTTCTCGCTATCAGAATATCCAACTCTTTAATCAATTAGAGGACTTCTTCAAGAGCTCCTTTGATGTTGTCTATATTGCTAGTCCAAACTCCTTGCATTTTGCTCAGGCAAAAGTTGCATTATCTGCTGGAAAACACGTCATTCTTGAAAAGCCAGCTGTCACTCAACCACAAGAATGGCTGGATTTGGTTCAAACAGCTGAGAAAAATCACTGTTTTATCTTCGAAGCAGCTCGTAATTACCACGAAGAAGCTTTTACTACTATCAAAAACTTTTTAGCAGACAAGCAAATTTTAGGGGCAGATTTCAACTATGCCAAGTATTCTTCCAAAATGCCGGACTTGTTAGCTGGACAGACACCAAATGTCTTTTCAGACCGTTTTGCTGGTGGAGCGCTTATGGATTTGGGGATCTATCCTCTCTACGCTGCCGTTCGTCTCTTTGGAAAAGCTCAAGACGCGACCTATCAGGCTCAACAACTTGACAATAGCATGGACCTGAATGGAGACGGAATCCTCTTATACCCTGACTTTCAAATTCATATAAAAGCTGGGAAAAACATCACTTCCAATCTTCCTTGCGAAATTTATACGACAGATGGAACCTTGACCCTCAACACCATCGAGCATATCCGCTCAGCTATTTTTACAGACCATAAAGGAAATGACATTCATCTTCCTATCCAGCAAGCACCCCACACCATGATTGAGGAAGTCGCTGCATTTGCAAACATGATGAAAGAACCTGACCAATCTCTCTACCAAGACTGGCTGAACGATGCAGCTCATGTCCACCACCTATTTTATACCATGCGCCAGACTGCTGGCATTAGATTTGAGGCAGAAAAATGAAAAACAAACTACCGACTGAATGGCAAGAACTGAGTGACCAACTCGGTTTCCAAGAATTCACTCCCATTCAAACCCAACTATTTGAGCCCCTTCTTGCTGGAGAAAACCTCTTAGGAGTGAGCCCAACAGGAACTGGTAAGACCCTAGCTTACCTCCTGCCAAGTCTTCTCAGACTACAAAAGAAAAAAGCCCAACAACTCTTGATTCTAGCACCAAATACAGAACTTGCTGGACAGATTTTCGAAGTGTGTAAAACATGGGCTGAAGCTATCGGCTTGACTGCCCAACTCTTCTTATCAGGTTCGAGTCAGAAACGCCAGATTGAACGTCTAAAAAAAGGACCAGAAATTCTGATTGGAACTCCTGGCCGTATCTTTGAACTAATTAAATTGAAAAAAATCAAGATGATGAATGTGGAAACCATCATCCTGGATGAATTCGACCAATTGCTAGATGATTCTCAGATTCACTTTGTCGAGAAAATCACTCACTACGCACCGCGTGACCACCAACTCGTCTACATGAGTGCGACGACCAAGTTTAACAAAGAAAAAATTGCGCCTAACACACGTACCATTGATCTTTCTGACCAAAAATTGGACAACATTCAACATTTCTATATGCAGGTGGACCAGCGTCACCGAGTGGATATGCTACGAAAATTGGCTCATGTTGAGGATTTCCGCGGACTAGTCTTTTTTAACAGCCTATCAGACCTTGGGAGTGCCGAGGAAAAACTACAGTATCGTGATATATTGGCTGTTTCCCTCGCTAGCGATGTCAATGTCAAATTTAGAAAAGTCATCTTAGAAAAGTTTAAAGATAAGCAACTAACCCTGCTTCTTGCAACTGACCTTTTGGCTCGTGGGATTGATATCGATAGCCTAGAATGCGTCGTAAACTTTGATGTTCCTAGAGATATTGAAACCTACACTCACCGTGCTGGCCGTACAGGTCGCATGGGTAAAGAAGGTTATGTTATCACTCTCGTCACTCATCCAGAAGAAATCAAAAAACTCAAGAAGTTCGCAAGTGTACGTGAAATTGTCCTAAAAAATCAAGAACTCTATATCAAATAAGGTTAGCTCTCGCCAACCCCTGATTGAAGATAAAGTCCTTAGAGTACAAGTTTCTAAGGACTTTATCTTCAATCTGAGTCTGGGACAAAAGTCTAACCTTAAATATAAAGGCTCTATAATATTTGTAGTGGGTAAATCCCCTATGGATATTATGGAGCCTATTTTGTTGTAGAAAAAAAGTCCCATATCATCTATAATGAAAAGCGACCAAACTATCATTAGAAAGAATCATATGGAACAATTACATTTTATCACAAAACTACTCGACATTAAAGACCCCAATATCCAAATTATAGATATCATCAATAGGGATACACTCAGGGAAATCATTGCTAAATTGGACTACGATGCCCCATCTTGTCCTGATTGTGGAAGTCAAATGAAGAAATATGACTTTCAAAAACCGTCTAAGATCCCTTACCTCGAAACAACTGGTATGCCTACTAGAATTCTCCTTAAAAAACGCCGTTTTAACTGCTATCAGTGCTCTAAAATGACGGTCACTGAGACTCCTCTAGTAAAGAAAAATCATCAAATCCCTCGTATCATTAATCAAAAAATTGTTCAAAAGCTGATTGAAAAGACTTCTTTGACCGATATTGCTCATCAGCTGTCCATTTCAACTTCAACTGTTATTCGCAAGCTCAATGACTTTCACTTTAAACATGATTTTTCTCGCCTTCCACAGATTATGTCCTGGGACGAGTATATCTTTACAAAGGGAAAGATGAGTTTCATTGCGCAAGATTTTGAAAAACTCAATATCACCGCTGTTCTTGAAGGTAGAACACAAGCTATTATCCGAAATCACTTTCTTAAATATGATAGGGCAGTCCGATGTCGAGTGAAAATCATTACTATGGATATGTTTAGTCCCTACTATGACTTGGCTAGAAAACTTTTTCCGTGTGCTAAAATCGTTCTAGATCGTTTCCATATTGTACAACATCTAAGCTGTGCTATGAGTCGTGTGCGTGTCCAAATCATGAATCAGTTTGAACGAAAATCTCATGAATACAAGGCTATCAAACGCTACTGGAAACTCATCCAACAGGATAGTCGTAAACTTAGCGATAAACGTTTTTATCGTCCTACTTTTCGCATGCACTTGACGAATAAAGAGATTTTAGACAAGCTTTTGGGCTATTCAGAGGACTTGAAACACCACTACCATCTCTATCAACTCTTGCTGTTTCACTTTCAGAATAAGGAGCCGGAGAAATTCTTCGGACTCATTGAGGACAACCTTAAGCTGGTTCATACTCTTTTTCATACTGTCTTTAAAACCTTCCTCAAAGATAAAGAGAAAATTGTCAATGCCCTTCAACTACCCTATTCAAACGCCAAATTAGAAGCGACCAATAATCTCATCAAACTTATCAAGCGCAATGCCTTTGGATTTCGAAACTTTGAAAACTTCAAAAAAAGGATTTTTATCGCTCTAAACATCAAAAAAGAAAGGACGAAATTTGTCCTTTCTCGAACTTAGCTTTTCTTCAACCCACTACAGTTGACAAAGAGCCTTTTAAAATTTCATAATAAAGAATTCCTAAAATCAAAATCTTTTTGTCCCAGACTCTTTTTGATTACTAAAAATTAAAGAATTTCATGGCCTGTTTGAAAAGCAATTCCGTATACTCTGGGTCTTCTTGGGCAATGGTAACCTGATCTTGAATCATTTCCAAGTCATCCGTTATCATGCCGTCTGCACCCAAATGAACAGATTTATCAAAGGACTCTGAACTATTAATGGTCCACACGTACAATTTCTGATCGGTATTCCAAAGCTTGTTGACAAAATTTTGGTCCAAGGTTGAATACTCCATGGTGTAGCCTGTGGCTTTCGTTCTTGGAAAAATACTATTGTAAGGTAGAATGAAATAGACTGGAATTTGTGAGTCGTAGGCTAGCACCTGGTCAATCACATGGTAGTCTAAGGACTGCATTTGGTGGCCATTCTGCTTAATGATGGCTCCATATTTGTCCATAAAGCGTTTCATCATATCTGAGCTATCTTTTCGACTAGTTTTAATCTCAATAAGGAGTTTTTGATGCAATTCATTGGCTTTATTGAGGTAGTCATCAAAACTAGACACTTTGCTATGATAACCATTTTCTGAAATATCAAGTTTGGTTAATTCTTCTAAGGTTAAATCTTGAGGATTGGCATTGACTCCTGTCAAATTCTTGATATTGGCATCATGCATCATGACAAACTGGCCATCTTTTGTTTCCTGAACATCCGTCTCAACAAAGTCTGGCCCTAGTTGGGCTGTCTTTTCTAGCGATTGGACAGTATTTTGGACACCATTCTTATTAGATACTCCTCTGTGAGAAATAACTAAAGGTTTATGTGCTACTGGAGCTTCCAAATAGACATACCCCTCAAGAGCAAAAAAGATGCCGGCACAGCCCATCACTCCCCATCTCATCCAGTGGTCTTTCTTTCTCCTTGGTGTGATTTCTAATTCTTCCCCTGTCAAAAAGGAAACAAACTTAATGAGAAAATAGGTCAAGGCCATATAGTGGAAATTCTTAATCAAGACAAAGTTGATAATTCCAAGTACAAGAGATTCCTTATGGGTTAATCCATCCATCAATACCTGACTTGCTAAGATTGGGATCAAGAGAAGAATGAAAAATAGATACGTTTTAACGATAATCCAAAGCAAGTTCCAAATATAAAACCAGGATTGCCTTTTCGTCTTCTCTAGACTGTATCTGACTGCCTCTTTGACTGTTTTCTTCTCAAACAGAAGTTGAGGTAGAGCAAACATCAAACGTACTGAAATGTAAAACAGCAGCAAGGCTAGAACAGTGATTACCAAACCGACCAACCAATACTTATCTTCTACATAGGCTACTATGAATTCCGGAATGACAATTTTATTGAGATAATAAATCTTTAAAATCTTTCGAATCAATGGAAAGAGCATCATGACATAAAAGAAAATAAAGGCCATTTTGGAAATCGTCACTTGCTTCATAAATAAGAAACTTTGACGAAAGACCTTGCGACTGTACTCCAGCAAAGTTCTCTTTTCATGATAGAGGAGGTGCCGAGCTCCGATAAAGAGGAGTCCTAGCTGGTAATAGGCGATTAGTAAATTAACGATTACCAGAACAAATAAAGCAAGACTAACAAATGGCGAACCCTTTATAATAGCAAAAATATTGTTGTAGGAAAGAAAGAGATAACCTGTCTGACGGAGCAAAAGTCCAGCAATCCAAGAATTTGACGGTAACCAGACAAACTCAATCATCATAAAAGTCAAGAAAAAGAGAAAGAGTATTTTATCTAGATTAAAGTATATCTGCTTAAAACCTAGATTTTTAGGTTTTTCAGGTTTCATAGTCACTCCTAGTCAAATAATTGAGACAAGTCCAAGCCTCCAAAAGGATTGTTTGAAAGACTACTTTCTGTCCCTAATAATTCTCTAGCTTGATCCGACTCTAGGAAGGACTCGTAAACACGCGCTGTCATACGAGCATCCTCTAAGCTATTATGAGACTGACCTTGAAATCCAAGAAATGAGGCAACAGTTTGCAATTTGAGATTGGCAATACCATGTAAATCCGAACTCCGACGTTCAAAAGCTTCATCATACAAATCCACCTTATACTGTTGACTATAATCTAAACCATGCTCTGCTAGAATAGGCAAATCACTTTTAGCAGCATTGTATCCAACCATCGGCAAAGCACCCACAAACTCTTGGAATTCTTTTATGACCTCCTCCACTGGAGGAGCATCTTTTAAGGTCTCAGCTGTAATCCCAGTCAAACCATTTATAAAACTCTTTAGAGGCACACTGGTATGAACATAGGAATCATAGGCATCGATTTCCTGACCATCTCTAAAACGCACTGCCGATACTTGAATCAAGTGTGTTTGCCCTTCATGCTGATTAAATTCTAAATCGAAAGCAATGTAATCTTCTAATCGTTCCATTCTGTACTTCTCCCATACGGTTATTTTACTTGAGCAACTATATTATTTAGATTAGAAATAAAAGAAGCCATCAGGTTAGCATTTAACCTAAACAGCTCCTTGATTATCCTCCAAATAAACGAGCAAAAAAGCCTTTCTTAGTTGATTGGACTTCTTCTTTTGCTTGGTCCAGCTCTAGCTTAAGATTTTCTTGATCCTTCATGGCTTGAAGGGTCAATTGTTGTTGCTGATCGAGTTGTTTGTCTTTCTCAGCAATCTGACGGTCTTTGATGCGCATCTGCTCGTCTTTTTCTGATAACTGACGATCCTTGGCTTTTAATTGTTCATAGAGACGAAGAATTTCTGCATTCTTCTCATCAACCAGAATCTCCATCAGTTCACGCTGCTTGACATCTTCACTGACAGGCTCATCTTCAAAAATCGTTTTTTTATAGATTTCTTCTAGCTTAATCAAGCCACTTCTGGTAACGACTGTTACCCCTTTGTCATTTTTATCTGTGTCTTCTTCTGGTAATTCTTTGACACGGTTATTGATTGCTTGGCGAGATAATCCTAAGACCTCTGCAATCTCACTGACGGTCATTTCAATACTCATAATATCCTCTGAAACGTTTTCTAGCTTTTCTTTACTTAAATCTTATCATAAGCTAGAAAAACTGTCAAATTTTCGCTTAATTTAAGGCCTTCAAAAAGGCTAATAAGACTTGGGCAGAGCGACGTCCAGCTTCGATAATAAACTCATCAAAAGAGATGTTTGCTTCATGGTTGGCATTGTCACTCATAGCTCGGATGACTAAAACTGGAAGATTAAGGGCATGCGCTGCCTGAGCAATAGCTGCCCCCTCCATCTCAACAGCTAAAACTTCTGGGAAATGGGACTTAATCGCTTCTATCTTATCATTTCCTGCAACAAAACTATCTCCTGTAGCAATCAAACCAAGATGCCAGTTCTGCTCCAATTGAGATAAACTCTCTTGAATCTTGGCGACAAAGGTTTTATCTGATTCGAAATAAAGCGGTTGTTGCGCCATTTGTCCATAAGCATAGCCAAAAGCTGTGACATCCACGTCGTGATAGGCTAATTTGTCAGCAATCACGACATCCCCAACAGCGATACCCTCTGCTACTGCTCCAGCAGATCCCGTATTAATCACAGCATCCACTTGAAAATGATCAGCCAAAATCGCCACACTCATAGCAGACATGACCTTACCAATTCCACTTTCTACAAGAACGACTTCATGCGAGGCAATGGTGCCTGTATGATAGGTATTCCCCAAAACAACTTGCTCCTGGGCATTGTCTAAATGCTGAACCAGATAAGCCAGTTCTTCTGGCATAGCCGCAATAATTCCTATTTTCATTTCAATTCCTTTTCCATTACAAAAGTTTCATTGCTAAGACAAGCAAAATTAAGAGAAAGATGACTGCAAATAAGATTTTATTCAGTTTAGAATTGAAGACATTTCTCTTGGTATTTTCAATGCGACGGCTTTTATGAATAGACGGTTCGACCTGAATCTTCAAGGTTTCCTGGCTAAAGCCATGTTCCTTAGGATTGGCATAACCAAAACGGGAAGATGAGGTTGGTAAAATCTTAGTCTCCTCATCATCTAGTAAAGGAGGACCTGAAATTTTTTCGCCTCTATTAGCTCTTTCAATCATTTCATCCGTTAATAAAGGTTTACCCATACTGACCTCCTCTATTTTTTGTGCAATTCCCAATATTGAACAGCCATAATTGTCTTGGCATCACAGATATGACCTGATTGGATCAATTCCTTGGCTTCTTCTAAGCTCACTTCAAGGACTTCTAAGGTTTCATCCTCATCCTGCGGACGCGGATTTTCTACCTTTGTCAAATCGCTTGCTAGGTATAGTTTTAACTTTTCATTACAAAAGCCAATGGCTGAGTAAAAATCGTACAAGAGTTCTAATTTCCCTGTATAGGCTGTTTCTTCCTCCAGTTCACGAAGGGCTGCTGCCACAGGGTCTGTATTTTCTCCTACTTCCAACTTTCCTGCTGGAATTTCGTAAGAGACAGCCTCGATAGCTTTGCGGTACTGCTTGACCAAGATAAGTTTTTGTTCATCCGTTACTGCCAAAACGCAGACAGCTCCATTGTGGAAAATCAAATCGCGTTGGGCAGTTCCCTTGCCTTCTGGTAATTCAACCTGATCTTGAACCAGTTTAAAAATTGGTCCTTGATAGATTTCTTTTCGGCTAAGCGTTTTTTCTTCAAATTCCATGATAGGCTCCTACTGATTCTTAGGATGATGAGGAAGGCGAGTTGCATATTCATCTTTATTGACCTGACGACCACGACCAATCGCAATCGCATCTGCTGGAACATCTTTAGTAATAGTTGAACCAGCACCAACGAGGGAATTGTCACCAAGTTCTACTGGTGCAATAATGGTTGAATTTGAACCAACAAAGACATTGTTACCGATGACTGTCTTGTATTTGTTTTTACCATCATAGTTAACTGTAATAGTTCCTGCACCAAAATTAACCTTGCTACCCACTTCACAGTTGCCGATATAAGTCAAATGTCCAGCCTTGGTATTCTCTCCAATAGAAGAGCCTTTAACTTCAACAAAGTTTCCAATATGGACTTGGGAAGCTAGACTTGAACCTGGACGAATGTGGGCGTAAGGTCCGACAGTCACACCATCTGCAACACTGCTTTCCTCAATCATAGAGTTGGTAATAACAGCTCCTGCTCCGATAGTGCTATCCACTACATAAGTACCGTTTGTCAAAACAGTCTCAGCACCAATTTTCGTTTGCCCTTTCAAGATAACATTGGCTTCAATTTGAACTTCAGGAGCAATCTCAACATCAATATCGATATAAGTTGCTTCTGGGTTGACAAAGCTAACACCGTTGACCATGTGTTGGTGATTGATGCGGCGACGCATAACCGACTCAGCAGTCGCAAGAGCCACACGGTCATTTACCCCAAGACTTTCATCAAAATCTTTCAAAGTATAAGCGCCAACTTTTTCACCAGCTTCACGGAAAATGCCAATGACATCTGTAATATAGTATTCGCCTTGAGCGTTATTGGTATTGATATTTTTCAAAGCCTCAAACAAACGCTCGTTATCAAAGACGTAAGTTCCAGTGTTGATTTCCTTGATTTGTTTTTCAAAATCTGTAGCATCCTTCTGCTCAACAATGCGAAGAACTTCAGCATTGTCATTACGCACAATTCGTCCATAGCCAAAAGGATTATCCGTTTCAGCAGTCAAGATAGTCGCCACATTTTTATGATTGATATGGAAATCAATCAAATTTTTCAAGCTTTCACCTGTGATTAAAGGAGTATCTCCTGCGATAACCAAGGTATGCCCTGACAAACCTTCTAAAATAGGCTCAGTCATCATAACTGCATGACCAGTTCCTAACTGTTCAGATTGAGTCACAAATTCTGTCTGTCCAGCCAAGACCTGCTCAACCAATTCTGCCTTGTGTCCCACAACTGTTACTGTCTTTTCAGGTTGGATAGCTCCCACACTACGGAAAACATGTTCCAGCATAGAAATACCCGCAACCTTGTGCAACACTTTTGGCAAATCAGATTTCATGCGAGTCCCTTTACCCGCTGCTAAAATAATGGCATAATTTGACATAATCTTCTCTTTTCTCTAGAAATTCCCTTTTATTATACCATATTTCAAATCATTCCGCGCCCTTGAATGAAAAAATGCTCTAAAGTCCTTTCTTAACCCATTTTTTGAGTATTTTTTTTGATTTTTTTTCATTTTTAAGGTAAAATTATGAGATATGAGAAAGAAAATTAATCCGCTTATTTTATTTGGTTTTTTTGGGATTATGATTTTCATTTTAATCCTGAATCGCCCTCGTTTTGAGGACCATCCTGTAAAAACAAAGTCAAATATCGCGCAAGTAGAAACGCAAGCGCTACACAATATAGATAAACCGGTAATTGATGTTTCTGGTTGGCAACGTCCTGAGGAAATAAATTACGATACTCTGTCCCAAAACATTTCTGGAGCTATCGTTCGTGTACATAGTGGCGCTCAGTCTTTAAAAGAAAACGATGCTTCCTTTGTTAATGGGGTAGATAAGGCCTTTAAAACCCATATTACCGAGTTTCAAAAACGAAATGTCCCAGTTGGTGTCTATGCCTTTGTAGCTGGAAAAAGTGTCCAAGAAATGGAAAAGGCTGCTGAAGTTTTTTATAACGCTTCATCGCCATACAGCCCTAGTTACTATTGGCTAGACGTGGAAGATAAAACCATGTCCAATATGAACGAAGGTGTTGAAGCCTTTCGAGCAAAACTAGAATCACTAGGTGCTAAAAATATCGGAATCTACGTCGGGGTCTACTTCATGGAAGAACACAGTATTGATACAGACAAGTTTACCTCTGTTTGGATTCCTTCCTATGGTTCTGACTCAGGATTTTACGAGGCAACTCCAAAAACTGATTTAGATTACGACATCCACCAGTACACATCTAAAGGAAAAATTGCTGGCTTTGACCACGATTTGGACATCAACGTCATTTCTTCCTTAAAAAACAAAGAAGAAACCTTTAGAAAAATCTTTTTAAAACCTTAAAAGCATTTGTTTATCATTTGCTTTTTCTTTTTGTGTTTGATTGTGATACAATATAGTAAGGATTTTTTGAAATAGAAATAGTTGGAGGAACAATATGCTCTCATGGTTAGCACGTGTTATTAAAGGGATTGTCATTGCTCTTGGATTTATCTTACCGGGAATTTCCGGAGGGGTTCTAGCAGCAATCTTAGGAATTTATGAACGAATGATTGGCTTTCTGGCCCATCCCTTTAAGGACTTTAAAGAAAATGTTTTGTACTTTATTCCAGTTGCCTTCGGTATGCTTCTGGGAATCGGCTTATTTTCTTACCCGATTGAATACCTGCTTGAAAATTATCAGGTCTTTGTCTTATGGAGCTTTGCGGGTGCCATCATTGGTACAGTTCCTAGCCTTCTAAAAGAATCAACTCGAGAATCTGACCGAGACAAGATTGATTTAGCTTGGTTCTGGGCAACCTTTATCATTTCTGGACTAGGTCTCTATGCCTTAAATTTTGTAGTTGGAACCTTAAGTGCCAGCTTTCTTAATTTCGTCCTAGCTGGTGCACTGCTGGCTCTTGGCGTATTGGTTCCTGGCCTCAGTCCATCAAATCTACTTTTGATTTTGGGCCTCTATGCTCCTATGTTGACTGGTTTTAAAACCTTCGACCTCTTGGGAACCTTCTTCCCGATTGGAATCGGAGCAGGTGCAACTCTCATTATTTTTTCAAAATTGATGGATTATGCCTTAAATAACTACCACTCACGCGTCTATCATTTCATCATCGGTATCGTCCTTTCAAGTACCCTTTTGATCTTAATTCCAAATGCAGGAAACGCTGAAAGTATCCAATACACTGGTATTTCTCTTGTTGGGTATGTCATCATCGCCTTCTTCTTTGCGCTGGGAATCTGGCTTGGTATTTGGATGAGCCAATTGGAGGATAAGTATAAATAATGGCAAAAAAGGTTAAAATCAAAAAAACATTGGTGGAACAAATCCTGTCTAAAGCAGGTATCCCACATCAGGGGATTCAAATCAATGCCCTAGAAGGAGAGCTTCCTCAAGGTTATGAACGAGATCAGATTTTCAAAACCTTGGCTCTTTTGGGAGACAAGACAGGACCGATTATTGGAATTATCCCTATCACTCAACACTTGTCTGAAAAGAAACTAGCTAAAATTTCTGGCAATAAAAAAGTGAGCATGATTCCACAAAAGGACTTAGAAAAAACAACAGGTTATATTCATGGAGCCAATAATCCTGTCGGAATTCGTCAGAAACACAATTACCCCATTTTTATCGATAAAATCGCCCTAGACTTGGATCAAATGATTGTCTCTGCTGGAGAAGTTGGTCACAGCATTATCGTCGCGCCACAAGACTTGGCCAGCTTTGTAAAGGCCGACTTTGCAGATATCTTGGAGGACAGAAAGTAATGAAACTCTACTTTGTCCGCCACGGTCGTACAGTCTGGAACCAAGAAGGACGCTTTCAAGGTGCTAGTGGTGATTCTCCCCTTCTTCCTGAATCCATTGAAACCCTAAAACGACTAGGCCAGTATCTCAAGGATATTCCTTTTGATCAGATTTATTCAAGTGATTTACCTCGAGCGGTCAGATCTGCTGAAATTATCCAAAGTCAACTCCAGATCCCATGTCCTTTAGAAAGTGTTCCTAATCTCCGTGAATGGCAGCTGGGGAAGTTGGAAGGTTTGAAAATTGCAACCTTGGAATCTATTTACCCGCAACAAATCAAAGCTTTCCGATCTAACCTTGCTCAATTTGACACTCAAATGTTTGGAGCAGAGTCCCTCTATAGCACCACGCAACGGACCATCCAATTTATCAAATCATTAAAAGATAGTCCAGCTGAGCGTATTCTAATTGTCGGACACGGCGCCAATCTTACTGCCAGTCTTCGTACTCTTCTAGGATATAAAGAACCACTTCTTCGTAAAGATGGCGGTCTAGCAAATGCCAGCCTGACCATTCTAGAAACCCATGATTTTGAAACATTTACTCTCAATACTTGGAATGATACTTCCTATCAATAACAGAACTTGATTGTAGCGTCAAGTTCTTTTTAGTTTTGAAAGATTATTCGTGAATTTCTTGGTTATTTATGATAAAATGGGAGTATCGCAAAAAATGACTCATCGTATTCAATTTTGAGTAAAACTAGGAGGATCCCATGTCAACAGAACATATGGAAGAACTAAATGACCAGCAGATCGTTCGCCGTGAAAAAATGGCTGCACTCCGTGAACAAGGAATCGATCCTTTCGGAAAACGCTTTGAACGCACTGCAAATTCACAAGAATTAAAAGATAAATTTGCTGACCTCGATAAAGAACAATTACATGATAAAAACGAAACAGCTACTATCGCAGGACGCTTGGTAACCAAACGTGGTAAAGGTAAAGTAGGTTTTGCCCACCTTCAAGACCGCGAAGGGCAGATTCAAATCTACGTTCGTAAGGATGCTGTCGGTGAAGAAAACTACGAAATCTTCAAAAAAGCAGACCTTGGTGACTTCCTTGGTGTCGAAGGTGAAGTGATGCGTACAGATATGGGAGAACTCTCTATCAAAGCTACTCACATCACTCACTTGTCTAAAGCACTTCGCCCACTTCCTGAGAAATTCCACGGTTTGACAGACGTTGAAACAATTTACCGGAAACGTTACCTAGACTTAATTTCTAATCGCGAAAGCTTTGAACGCTTTGTCACTCGTTCAAAAATCATCTCTGAAATTCGTCGTTACCTTGATCAAAAAGGTTTCCTTGAAGTGGAAACACCTGTTCTTCACAACGAGGCTGGTGGTGCTGCTGCCCGTCCATTTATCACCCACCACAATGCCCAAAACATTGACATGGTACTTCGTATCGCGACTGAGCTTCACTTGAAACGCCTTATCGTCGGTGGTATGGAACGCGTCTATGAAATTGGCCGTATCTTCCGTAACGAAGGAATGGATGCTACTCATAACCCTGAATTTACTTCTATCGAAGTTTACCAAGCTTATGCAGACTTCCAAGACATCATGGACTTGACCGAAGGTATTATCCAACACGCTGCTAAATCAGTCAAAGGCGATGGCCCAGTTAACTATCAAGGTACTGAAATCAAAATCAATGAACCATTTAAACGTGTTCACATGGTGGATGCTATCAAAGAAATTACTGGGGTAGATTTCTGGCAAGACATGACTTTGGAAGAAGCTAAAGCTATCGCTGCTGAGAAGAAAGTTCCTGTTGAGAAACACTACACTGAAGTTGGTCACATCATCAATGCCTTCTTTGAAGAGTTTGTTGAAGAAACCTTAATCCAACCAACCTTTGTCTATGGACATCCAGTAGCTGTATCTCCACTTGCTAAGAAGAATCCTGAAGACGAACGCTTTACTGACCGTTTCGAGCTCTTCATCATGACTAAGGAGTACGGTAATGCCTTTACTGAGTTGAACGACCCAATCGACCAACTTAGCCGTTTCGAAGCCCAAGCCAAAGCAAAAGAACTTGGTGACGATGAAGCGACAGGCATCGACTACGACTACATTGAGGCCCTTGAATACGGTATGCCACCAACAGGTGGTTTGGGAATCGGTATCGATCGTCTCTGCATGCTACTCACTGATACAACTACTATACGTGATGTATTACTCTTCCCAACAATGAAATAACCTCTTATCCTCTGGTACTTGCCAGAGGATTTTTCGATACAAAAAGAGACTGAGTAAAAACTCAATCTCTACTTTTCACTTCTTTGGTTGCTACATCTTCTCCAAACCATTTATGGCTAATCTCTTGGAACTTCCCTTCTTGGTAAAGTTGAACAAAAGCTTGGTTTAAAGCTTGTAGTAATCTTTTGTCAGCTGGTCTAACTCCGACTGCAAAGGATTCACTTTCAAATCCAGCCGAAAAGACATTGTAGTCATTTAATATCCCCTCAGACTGAAGATAGTAATTAGCATACACTCGGTCAATCAACAAGGCATCAATTCGATCATTCTTCAAATCAATCAAGGCTTCATTGAAACTCTGATATTGATTGGCTTTCTGGTCTTTAACACGATTTTTCAATAAATCTGGCTGCGCTTCAAAGTCTAGATAACCAGAGGATCCTGCTTGGGCTCCCAAGGTCTTATCCTTCATATCCTCTACTGAATGGATCTGCTGGTTTTTCTTCGCAACCAGAACTTGCTGATTTTCCATGTATGGAATGCTAAAAGCAACCTTCTCTCGGCGTTCATCAGTGGCAGAATACCCATTCCAGATGGCATCAATAGTTCCATTTTGCAGTTCCGTCTCCTTCATATCCCAGTCAATTGGCTGAAATTGAATCTTGAAACCTAATTTTTCTGAGACAGCTTGTGCTAAGTCAATATCAAAGCCTGTATACTGTCCATTCTTTTCTTCAAATCCCATAGGTACAAAGGTATTGTCAAAACCAATAGTAATGGTCCCCTGCTCTTGATATTTATCCCAGTTATCCTGCTTTGGATCGCTAGCCTTCTGAGTACAAGCCGTTAAAAAGAGAGTCAGGATAGAAACCAATACTAAAGCAATTTTCTTATTAGTCATTGGCACCTCCTACTTGGGCTCAACCTTGAGAATCTGATCTGCGATATTTTCAGCGAATTGTAAATCGTGGGTAACCACAATCTGCGTCATCCCAAGTTCCCTATTTTGCAAGATTAGTTTTTCCACTTCCAAGCGCAATTCTGGATCCAGGGCAGAAGTCGGCTCATCATAACCTATGATTTCTGGGTCAATCATCATAGCACGCGCCAAGGCTACCCGTTGCTTTTGCCCACCTGATAGTGAGAATGGATAGGCGTCTGCGTGCCCTGACAGTCCTAACTGTTCCAGGAGTCCACGCGCCTTCTTCTCAGCTTCTTCCTGCTTCATTCCCATTGTTTTTACGGGCGATAAGGTCAAATTGTCTAGAACTGATAAATGAGGAAAAAGTTGAAAATCTTGGAATACAAATCCCAGTAAATTCCGCTTCTCCAATTCATCCAGTTCTAAAGGTTCTCCATTATAAAAGATTTGCCCTGAATCAATAGTTTCCAGACCTGCAAGCATGCGCAAGAGGGTTGTCTTACCTCCACCAGAAGGTCCTACGATAGCCAGGATTTGCTTTTCAGGAATGTTTAGACTGAAATTAGATAAAATTTGCTTTTCACCAAAGCCTTTATTGATATTTCGTAATTCTAACATGGCAACCTCCTATCTATAGTAACTGTACTTCTTCTCAACTTTTTTGGCAAGAATGGTCACAATACCAATCAAAATCAAGTAAATGGCTCCTGCCAAGAACATCGGAACCAGACTAGCATCACGGTTGGCAGCTGTTCGACTAGCCAAGATAAGATCTGAAATTCCTAGAGCATAGACCAAAGAAGTATCCTTGACCAAACTCATGACTTCGTTAAATACACTAGGAAGAACAATCTTGGTCACCTGTGGTAAGATAATATAGCGCACTATGGCAAAAGGGCTAAACTTCAAGACCTTAGCAGCCTCATATTGCCCCTTAGGAATGGTATCAATCCCTCCACGGAAGATTTCAGCAAAATAAGCCGCATAATTGAGAACAAAGGCAATGATAGCCGCAGGAAGGCGATCCAAACGAATCCCAATACTTGGGAGTACATAATAGATAAAAATCAATTGCAATAGCAAGGGTGTTCCCCGCATAATCCAAATATAAATATTAATCAGATGATGGAGGAGATTCCAATGCACTTGCAAGGCAAAGGCAATCAAAACGCCCAAGGGAATAGAAAAAATCAAGACCAGTGCAAAAACCTGCAAAGTCATGCTTGCACCGCTCAATAAACTCGGTAATATCTCAAACAAATAAGACATACTGCACCTCCTAAAAATAATTGTTCCTATTATAGCATAAATAAACAAAATAACCAATAATTTTTGTAAAAAAATTCTCTTTAAAAAAGAAAAACTATATCTATCAAAAATGATTAGATACAGTTTTTAAAAATATATTCTTACAATCTCTCAAATAGTTCTTGCATTTGCACATCATCTGGAACTAGTTTTAAGTAAGTTTGAGCATTGACTTTTGCTTCCTCAAAGTAGCCCAATTCACGCAAGAGATAGATATAGTGTTCCAGAAACTCTGGATTGTCCTTCAAATCTCCTACTAATTCTTGGTAATGCTCGTAGGCGGTATCTAAATCGTCCATTTCTTGATAAGAACGAGCAATCATCCACTTGGTCAAAAGATTCTCTGGCTCATCACTTTGTAAGTCTAGAATGTCCTCATAACGTTCCTGTTCTAGATAAATAGTAGCTAGACGGAGTAAGATTTCCTCCGTATCATCAGCATCTTCTTTTGCAGTAAGGAGGTAGTTTTCTGCACCACTGGCATCATGCAATTCATAAGAGAATTGTGAAGCAGCTAGCAAGAGGCGAGTTTCAAAGGGATTTTTCTCTAAGCCTTGCTTAGCGATACGCAGGGCTTCTTGAACTTGATGTTCCTTATGTAAGGCCTGACTGTAACCATACTCATATCCTTCATAATCAGGTGAAATGGTATCAAGTTGCTTAAAGTAGAGGACAGCTTTTTGGTATTCTTCTTGATCAAAGTAAAGACTGGCCAACTCAAAAGCTGTTAGGTCATCGTATTCTAACTCCAGGGCTTTTTCTAAAAACTCTGTAGCTGTTTCAAATTTCCCCAACTGTGCATAGGCAAAGCCAATCCGTTGATAGGTAGAAATGCCTGTTTGTTCATAAATAGTACGATTATCTAACTGGGCATAGCCTTGAATAGCTTCTTGGTAATTTTCCAACTCACTATCCAACTCTGCCAAGCCCAATATCAAGAGAGGATCCTCTGAGTAAGTCAATGCTTCTAACAATTTCTCACGCGCCACATCTGTCAAACCTTCCATCTGGTAAAGGTCTGCCTTCAGAGCCAAAGCCGACACATACCAGTCACTGTCAGCTTGGATTTCTTCAAGATAGGCAAAGGCTTCTTCAATTTGACCATCCTCGCTAGCAATAGCCGCTAGATTAAGATTAACCTCTGGAAAATCCTCTATGATTTTCAAGTAAATTTCCTTGGCCTGAGGATAAAAACCAATCCCTTCTAAATAAGTGGCTAACTCATACAGAAGGTCACTTGGATCATTTTCTAAAGCTTTGACGAAATAGTGCTCAGCCTTGGTTAAATCTTGCTCTTCCAAAGCCTGTAACATCTGTTGACTATTGTTCACTCTTAGCTTCCTCTCCTTCTAGTTCATATAGGCCACTGACTACCTTATACCATTCAAAAATCGCTGAAATGACAACCTTAGCAGAGGCATAAACTGGAATACCGAGCAAGACTCCCCAGATACCAAACATGGATCCTGAAGTTAACAAAACAAAGAGAACATTAATGGGATGGATGTTTAATTGACTTCCCAAAATCAATGGAGAGACAAAACGGCCTTCAATAGTTTGTTCTACGATAAAGACAATCACTACTTTCAAAAGCATGACTGGCCCAGCAATCAAGCCCAATACTAGGGCAGGAAGCATGGCTAAGAAGCTACCCAAATAAGGAACCAGATTTAAGATACCAGCAGTAACACCCAGCGTAACCGCATAGCGTAGACCAATGATTTTAAAGAAAATCATAAACATTACCGCAACAATAATAGCCACTGTTACTTGTCCTCTAACATAATTAGACAACTGCTGATTCACATCTGATAAAACTTGTCCAACAGGTTCTTTCAATTTCGTTGGCATGAATTGGGTCAAATAGTTACGCAATCCTTTCCCATCACGCAAGAGATAAAAGAGCATGAACGGAACGATAATCAAGGCAACAATCACTTGAGAAGCCCCGCTAATAAAGGCACTCACCCAGTTGACTGCCTGAGATGAAACCTTACTTGCCCAAACTGTAGCCTGACTTGAGAAGTTTGCCAAAACTTGTTCTAACTGAGGTCTGAAATCATCTGGTAAACGCTTGGTGACCAAATCATCAATAACTCGATCAGCATCTTCAAGGTAGACTGGAACATTCCTTGCAAAACTTAAAACCTGACGTTGCAGATTTGGAATGGCTACTGCCAAGCCCCAAATGATAAAGAGAGCGATGATGACAAAGACAATACTGATTGCGATAACGCGATTAATCTTATGCTTCTCCATCCAATCAACAATAGGATTCAATAAATAGTATAGTAAACCAGATAGAATGACTGGCAACATCACAACTGCCAAGAAATCTAAAACAGGTGAAAATAGAAAACTAATCTTACTTAAAATAAACAGATTGAGTCCCAATAATAAGGTTACCAAAAATACCGTAATGGCCTTGTTATCCAAAAACCACTTGAAAAACCAAGATAGGCTAAAATGTTTCTCTTTTTGCTCCATAAATACTTCCTTTCTATTGTTCTCTCATTATACCATTTTTAAATCAAAATAACTCTTTTTTAAAGTGCTTACATGGAGACAGCAACATAAAAAATCCCCTCAAAAGAGGAGATTTGATTAGTCTTGAATATGACGGTCTAAGTTCTTCTGATAATCAGCATTGGATTTGCCTTTTTCATCAGCAAATTTCTTGCGGAACTCATCCATTTCTTTGGAAGTGACAATTTTATCTTGGAGTTTAAGATATTTATAACTGTTATCTCCTGTTTTGTCACCAATCCAACCATCAGCACCACTACCTAATACTTTCTTCGTTACTAACATTTGGGCACCGTCTGAGTGTACAGGAATAACTAGAGCACTATCTGTTAACCAAGCTTGCGCCTTAGCATATTTAGAATAACGTTTTTGCAGATCTGTTTTTTCACTATTTGCATCATCAATCAATCCTTTGTATTTATCCAATCCAACTGTTTTAATGGCTGGATTGTCTGTTCCCGGTGCTACACCAAGAGAGCCGAGGAGACTTGGACCTGAAGTTGGATCAAATACATCTAGATAAGTTGATGGATCTGCATAATCCGGACTCCAACCACTATTAACATTAATGTCCCAATCAACATTATTATTTGATGTCGCTAGAACAGTCATGTTTCCCAATTCATCATCAGAAACCTGTTGAATGTCAACAACTACATTTTCAGAGCCCAAGGCTTCTTCAATGGATTGTTTATAAGACTGAGCTTGATGGATAAAATCTGTCTGAGTCGATGAAACTGGAAGATCTAAATGAATTGGGAACTGTACTCCATCAGCTTGAAGAGTTTTCTTAGCAGATTCAAACTTAGCTTTAGCCTTGTCTACGTTATGAAGTGAATCTTGCGCATCATCAAGACTGACATCTTTCCAGACATTATCCAATTTATCCAATTCTATCTTAGTTACTTGACCAAACGATTGGTCTCCAACTTGTACAAATGTTGGAGGAGTGAAACTTGTACGTAATTTACGAGGCGCCACTTCATCCCCAAACACCTGAGAAACAGCTGCTTTACGATCTGCAGCAAATGCCAAGGCTTGACGGAAATCTTTGTTTAAAAGTGCTTTCTTAGTAGAGGATTTTTCTACATCACTTGTTTTAGCAGTATGATTGTATGACACACGATCAATATTAGTAGACATATAGAATACGCCACCTCTTTGTTGACCATATACAATATTATCCTTGTATTTTTCTTTTAGACGTTCATAGTTGGCAGAGTTTTTAAAGAGTGGAGCAGCTGGATAATGTCCCTCATCAAAACCACGTCCTAGAGAGTCTGCATCTTGACCATCAAAGAATGATAACTTGATATCATCAATAAAGACATTTTGCTTATCCCAGTAATTTTGGTTTTTGGTCATTTCGATAGAAGATTTCGAAGTAAGCCCCTTAAGAAGATATGCCCCATTGTATAGTATACTCGTTACATCAGTGGCCTTACCAAAATCATCTCCTTTAGATGCCAAAAAATCTCCACTCACGGGAGCAAGGACTCCCATTGTTGTTTTTGAATTCCAGAAAGATTCTGGATGGTTCAAAGTATAAACAACAGTATAATCATCTGTTGCTTTCACGCCTACGGTTGAGAAATCTGTTGTTTTCCCATTTACATAGTCATCCAATCCTTTGATAGAATCCTGTACCAAATAGAGAGCCTGTGATTTCTTATCAGCTGCATGCTTAAGACCAGTTACAAAATCCTGAGCCTTAACTTCACCATACTCCTCTCCCTCATTGGTATACCACTTGACACCCTGACGGATTTTATAGGTATAGGTCAAACCATCTTTGGAAACAGTCCAATCTTCTGCAACTGATGGGACCAGATTCCCATATTGATCATTTTCTAATAATCCATCAATAACATTACCTGTAATCTGTTTAGTGCTGACATTACCAGAAACTGTATAATCCAAAGTAACAGGATCTAATGAGAATACATAGGCATAAGTAACTGGTTTAGTTGCTTGTTTAGTTGCTTCTTTAGTTGCTTCTTTATTAGCATTACCAGATGAACACGCGGCTAGGACAGCTGCCGAGAGTACAGCAACTCCTGCTGCTAAGAAAACACGTTTTTTCATAAACAAACTCCTTTGCAATTTGTATAGGATTATTATAGCACTTTTCAAAAGGAAATCAATACAAAAACAAGTTAAATTTAATATTTTATTATGTTTAATTATGTGTTATAGAATTCCTCCAACTACAATTTTTGTGATATAATAGTCTTATCTTTTATATAGAGGTAAAGTTATGAAAGAAACTGTTTATTTTGGAACTTATACACGTCGGACTTCTCAAGGGATTTACAAGGCAGACTTTGATACAGAAACTGGTCAGCTTTCAAATCTAGAACTTTTTGCTACTGAGCCAAGTCCAACCTACCTTGCCTTTGACCAGCATCAACATTTATACACTGTTGGTAGTCAAGACGATAAGGGTGGAATTGCAGCCTATCAAACTAATGGTACCTTATTAAACCACGTCGTTGAAGAGGGAGCCCCCCACTGTTATGTTGCCGTTGATGAAAAGCGTGATTTGGTGTACGCGGCAAACTACCACAAGGGACAGGTCCTTGTTTATAAACGTCAGGAAGATGGTTGTCTTCTACTTAGTGATGTTGATCAACACAGTGGCCAAGGTCCACATGAAAATCAAGCTTCTCCACATGTTCACTATACAGATTTAACACCTGACCACTATCTAGTGACCTGCGACTTGGGTACTGACCAAGTAATTACTTACGATCTTGATTCAGAAGGAAAATTATCTAAGCTCTATACCTATCATAGCCAGCCAGGAGCAGGCTCACGCCATATTATTTTCCATAACCATTATA
This sequence comes from Streptococcus mitis, assembly GCF_965111735.1. GTDB lineage: Bacteria > Bacillota > Bacilli > Lactobacillales > Streptococcaceae > Streptococcus > Streptococcus mitis_DR. The sequence continues at coordinate 732,722 of NZ_OZ217346.1, read as the reverse complement.
AAATCGCTTATCTCATTTGTGAACTCAATAGCACTATCGAAGTTCTAATCTACGATGGTGTTGGCGAATTTGAACGCATGCAAGTCATTTCAACTCTACCAGACGGTTATGAAGGCTTTAATGGTACTGCTGCTATTCGTCTCTCTAAAGATGGTAAATACCTCTACGCTTCTAACCGTGGTCATGATTCTATCGCAGTATATACAATTCTTTCGGACGGTAGCTTAGAGTTGTTAGAAATCGTTCCGACACATGGTCAGACTCCACGTGATTTTGATTTGACACCAGACCAAGAATTTGTCATTGCTGTCCATCAGGACTCTGACAATGCAACCGTCTTTAAACGCAATTCTGAAACTGGACGTCTAGCAGAACTTTCTAATGACTTCCATGTCCCAGAAGCAGTCTGCATCAGTTTTACCCCTTAAGAAAACATAAAAAATGAACTTGGTAACTCAAGTTCATTTTTTTCTTATAGTCTATTTCCGACATTAATACGGTTAATGGCACGCTGCAGTGCAATCTTCGCACGACGTTCTTGGTCAATCAAGTGTTTGTCTTGTGCTTCTTCAATTTCACGCTCTGCTCGAAGTTTGGCACGTTCTGCACGACTAACGTCGATATCACGAGCACGTTCTGCAGAGTCAGCAACAATTGTGATAACGCCATTGGCAACTTCGATAACACCTCCGTTCACTGCAATCCAGTTCACGTGATTTTCATCATCTACACGTTTAACCTTAACCTCATCAACTGCTAAAACTGCAATCATATTTTCATGTCGTGGCAAGATTCCCATCTCACCATCCAGAGTTCGAACTGATACAAAGCTGGCATGGTGATCATAGACGAGACCATCTGGTGTCACGATCTGGACAGTTAACTGAGCCATAGATCACCTCTTAAAATCCCATTTTTTCAGCTTTTGCAATCACATCTTCGATAGAACCTACACCACGGAAGGCATCTTCTGGCAAGTGGTCGTGTTTACCATCAAGGATTTCCTTAAAGCCACGAACAGTTTCAGCAACTGGAACATAAGAACCTGGCTGACCAGTGAATTGTTCCGCAACGTTGAAGTTTTGTGACAAGAAGAACTGGATACGACGGGCACGAGCAACCAAGGTCTTTTCTTCATCAGAAAGCTCATCCATACCAAGGATAGCAATGATATCTTGCAATTCATGGTAACGTTGAAGAACGCGTTTTACTTCAGCAGCAACTGCATAGTGCTCTTCTCCAACGATTTCAGGTGCCAAGGCACGTGAGCTTGAAGCAAGTGGGTCAACGGCTGGGTAAATACCCAATTGTACCAACTTACGTTCCAAGTTTGTAGTAGAATCCAAGTGAGCAAAGGCTGTTGCTGGCGCTGGGTCAGTATAGTCATCCGCTGGCACATAGATAGCCTGGATAGAGGTTACAGAACCCTTCTTAGTTGATGTGATACGCTCTTGCAATTGACCCATTTCCGTAGCAAGTGTTGGTTGGTAACCAACGGCTGATGGCATACGACCCAAAAGGGCAGATACTTCTGAACCAGCCTGAGTGAAACGGAAGATATTATCGATAAAGAGAAGCACGTCTTGGCCTTCCACATCACGGAAGTATTCAGCGATTGTCAAACCAGTAAGGGCAACACGCATACGTGCTCCTGGTGGCTCATTCATCTGACCAAATACCATGGCTGTTTTCTCGATAACGCCTGATTCTTTCATTTCCCAGTAAAGGTCATTCCCCTCACGAGTACGTTCCCCAACACCGGTAAATACTGAAATACCACCGTGTTCTTGGGCAATGTTGTGAATCAATTCTTGGATTAAGACGGTTTTACCAACTCCGGCACCACCGAAAAGTCCAACCTTTCCACCTTTAAGGTAAGGGGCAAGAAGGTCGATAACCTTAATCCCTGTTTCAAGGATTTCAGAAGAGGTAGACAATTCATCAAAAGTTGGAGCTTTTTTATGAATTGGCTGACGCTCTGCATCTTCTGTAAAAGGAGCTTCCAAGTCAATGGTATCTCCCAAAACATTGAAGACACGTCCCAAAGTTTCTTTACCTACTGGTACAGAGATTGGACGACCTGTGTCCAATACTTCCATTCCACGAGTCAAACCATCTGTTGATTCCATGGCGATAGTACGGACCATACCATCTCCCAACTCCAAGGCTACTTCAAGGACGATTTTTGTTTTTCTTTCGTCATTTTTGTAGACGACAAGTGCATTGTTAATCTCAGGAAGTTTTTCCCCTGCTGCAAACAAGACGTCTACAACGGGACCGATAACCTGAGCAATTTTACCTGAACTCATCTCCTTCTCCTATTCTATATAAGATACTGTCGGTCCCTAGCTTAACTAGGTCCTAAGTTCATTTTCATACGAGCTGGACTAGAGCCTATTCTAAGGCACTAGCTCCTGCTACGATTTCTGTAATTTCTTGTGTAATCGCCGCCTGTCTGGCACGGTTATACTGAATTGTCAAATCATTAATGACTTTCTTAGCATTATCTGTCGCTGTTTGCATGGCTGTCATACCGGCAGCATTTTCAGCTGTCTTAGCATCGATAATAGCACCGTAAATCATACTTTCTGCAAATTGAGGCAACAACTGCTCCAAAATTTCTTCTCGGCTAGTTTCCAATTCAAAGGTCAAGCTGTAACTATCATCTGCTTCATTTGGATCCAAGTCAACAATTGGAAGCATTTGTTCCACACGCATTTGACTGGTTAGCGTATTGACATGGTGGTTATAGCAGACATAGAGTTCATCAAAAAGTTCATTTTGGTACATTTCAACAGTTTTTGAAATAATCTTACGAACTTCATCAAAGCTTGGTTGATCTGCCAAGCCACGTAGTTCATAAAGTGGTTGAATACCACGAGCTTTAAAGAAATCAGCTCCCATTCCACCAATACAGATCATTTCAAAACCTTTACCGTCTGGATGGTATTCTTCTTTCAGCTCCATAACGGCTTTCAGAATAGAAGAATTATAACCTCCAACCAAACCTCGGTCTGAAGTAATGACGATATAGCCTGTCTTCTTAACTGGACGACTAATCAACATCGGATTGGTTGAACTGCCAGCTCCATTCCCATGAAGAATATCCGTCAAAAGTTTACGAACTTTCTGAGCATAAACTTGGAAGTTGCGAGCAGCTTCTTCAGAACGCCCTAGCTTAGCAGCTGATACCATCTGCATGGCATTAGTGATTTGACTCGTATTTTTTGTTGAGGCGATTTTTGTTTTAATATCATTTAGAGATACTGCCATCTGACACCTCTATTCTTATTGGAAGCTGGTTTGATTGAGAAACTCTGTAATCGCAGCATCCAAGACTGCTTCTTCTGGCAAGTCTTTTGTATCACGAATGGTTTCCAAAATCTCTGGATGTTGAGCATCAAAGAAGGCATGGAACTCTTCCTCGAAACGAACAATATCATCTACTGGAACAGTATCCAAGAAACCATGTGTCAAAGCATAGAGAATGGTTACTTGTTTCTCAACAGGTAATGGTTTGTGAACAGGTTGTTTCAAGACTTCAACTGTACGACGTCCACGGTTCAACTTAGCCTGTGTTGCTGCGTCCAAGTCAGAACCAAACTTAGTGAAGGCTTCCAACTCACGGTATGAAGCAAGGTCGATACGAAGTGTACCAGCAACCTTTTTCATGGCTTTAATTTGTGCAGAACCACCTACACGTGATACAGATGAACCCGCATCAATGGCTGGACGAATACCCGCATTGAAGAGACCATCACCAAGGAAGATTTGTCCATCAGTGATTGAAATCACGTTGGTTGCGATATAGGCAGAGATATCTCCTGCTTGTGTCTCGATAAACGGTAGGGCTGTAATCGATCCACCACCAAGTTCATCAGAAACTTTAGCTGAGCGCTCAAGCAGACGGCTGTGAAGGTAGAAAACATCCCCTGGGAAAGCTTCACGACCTGGAGGACGACGAAGCAAGAGAGACAGTTCACGATAAGCTACCGCTTGTTTTGAAAGATCATCATAAACGATCAAAACATGTTTCCCTTGGTACATAAATTCTTCCGCCATGGCAACCCCAGCATAAGGAGCTAGGAAGAGCAATGGAGATGGTTGTGAAGCAGAGGCTGTCACAACGATTGTGTAGTCCAAAGCACCGTACTGACGTAGTGTTTCTACTTGCGTACGAACTGTTGATTCTTTTTGTCCAATCGCTACGTAGATACAGATCATATCTTGACCTTTTTGGTTCAAGATTGTATCAATCGCAATGGTTGTTTTCCCTGTCTGACGGTCACCGATAATCAACTCACGTTGACCACGACCAATCGGTACAAGGGCGTCAATAGCTTTCAAACCAGTTTGCAATGGTTCTGATACAGACTTACGTTGCATAACACCAGGAGCTGGTGCTTCTACTGGACGAGTTTTATCAGTGTGGATTTCTCCAAGACCGTCAACTGGACGACCGAGTGGATCCACAACACGACCAATCAGACTTTCACCTACTGGGACTTCCATGATTTTCCCTGTACGGCGGATTGTATCGCCTTCACGGATATCTGTAAAGTCACCTAGGATGATAATACCAACGTCTGTTGACTCCAAGTTTTGAGCCATACCATAAGAGCCGTTTTCAAAAATCAACAACTCTCCACTCATGGCATTTTCAAGGCCGTGAGCACGCGCGATACCGTCCCCGATATAGGTTACAACACCTGTTTCAGTCACATCAAAATTGGGTTTGAAATTTTCAATTTGTTGCTTAATTAAAGCGCTGATTTCTTGTGCGTTAATTGCCAAAAGAACACCACTTTCTATTTCAAATTTTCTTTAACAACTTTAAGTTGTTGTTTAATACTCACATCAATTGTCTTGTGATTGGCAAAAATGACAAAACCACCAATAAGACTTTCATCGATTTGTTCTTTTACACTCCTTACTTTAAGAGACATTTTTTTCTCAATCAAAGGGAGCAAGCGACTCTTCTGTTCATCAGTTAAAGGATGAGCTGAAGTAATCGTCACTTCAAATCGATTTGTTTCTTTTTCAAGTCGGTTCAAGCAATCTACAAGAATATCATAAAAAAGATTTGCTCTGTGATTGTAGATAAGAACCTGGATAAAGTTTTGCAATAAAGGTGACACTGAATCTTGGAAGAAAGTAATTGTTTTTTCCTTGTCAGACTCGTCTACTGCCACTTTTTTTAAAAAAGAAGGTAAGGCTGTTTCTTCAGCAACTTGCTTGATTTGAGCTAAGTCTGAAAAGATACGGTCTTCTTCTCCTTTTTCTATAACCAATTGGACAAAAGGCATGCTGTATTTTTCAATTACCTTTACTGTTTTCTTGTCCATTAAGCTTCTCCTAACTGATCGATATACTGATCAATGAGTTCTTTATGGGCATGACCGTCAAGGTTTTGTGAGATGATTTTACCAGCCAAGCTGATTGTCAAATCTGCTACCTCACCCTTAACGCTTTGTAAAGCTTCAGCTTTATTTTGAGCAATTTCTTGGTTCGCTTTTTCTTTCAAGCGTCCTGCTTCTAGCTTAGCATCTGCTAAAATACTAGCTTTACTTTTCTCAGCTGTTTCTTTCGCATTCTCGATGATTGTCTTAGCTTCTTTACGGCTACCAGCCAATTCATCTTCGCGTTTTTGAGCCAATACTTCTGCTTTTTGACGTGCTTGTTCAGCTCCGTCAATATCTGCTGCAATTTTTTCTGCTCTTTGTTCGAAAATGCTAGCCAAATTTGACCAAGCATATTTCTTAACCAAGACTAGCAAGAGAATAAAGGAACCAGCGATTAGTATAAAATCACCAAGTAATTCACCTACTGTTACATTCATAAACTACTCCTTTCTATTCTTCATCATTAATTTTATTTCCTAGGTACATTGAAGATAACAATGTAAATACATATGCTTGTACACAAGAAATAAAAACAGAAAATGCAGTCCAGATTAGATTTGTTCCAAAAGCAATAGGATACCAATAGAAGGCCTGATGAGAAAGTAGGACTAACATACTTGCCATCACTTCCCCTGCAAAGATATTACCAAAGACCCGCAATGCAAGTGAAAGGAGATTGGTAACTTCTTCCAAGAGATTCATTGGTGTCATAAAACCTGGTGTTACAAATGCTTTTAAATACTTTTTGATTCCACGACGACGAATTCCTTCTACGTGAGTCATTAAGATAATTGTAAAAGACAAGACCAAGTCAAATGACAAATTTGCTGTTGGTGAGGTCCAAAGATTTACACCATCTGTAGTCTGAATTCTAGCCATTAAGCCAATATTATTTGCAATGGCCATAAATAGGAATAAACAGAAATAAAAGAGAGAATAATCCTTTATCATTGGACCAAGGTTTGATTTTGTAAATCCAACAACAAAATCAAATAAATACTCTAATACATTTTGTTTTCCTGTGGGTCTCAAAGTCATATTTCGAGTTGCCCAATAAATAAAGCCAAAAATAAGTGCTACAGTCAACAAAGTCAAAACTACTATGGTTAAATTAAAGGTAACAGGACCAATATTGATGGTTGGATTAATACTTTCTTCCATCTAAAATCCTCCCTTTTTCAATTTATACTTCTTTTATTTGATGATAAATGAAAAGACAAGAGTAACGAAGAAAGTACCTTCAATAAAGGCAACCCCTAGGATCATCAAACTACGTAGTTCTGAGATGATATCTGGTTGGCGAGCAACTGATTTCAACAAACCGTTCATCAACATACCTTCACCAAGAGATACACCCATACAGGCAAGACATAGACCGAAAAATGTTAAATTCATGACGAATTCTCCTTTTAATTAAAATTTACTTACTTAGTTTAGTCCTAAAAATTGGATTTGTCAACTTTTTACTTACATTGAAAGCGTTTAATGAAAATTATTTACAATTTTACTATTTTTAAGTCTATTATATAGAAAACTTTGGAAAAAACTTGTAATAAATCCGTCTATTATCTAGGTCTTTCTGAAAAATAATGAAAAATCCGAGATGAAATCTCGGATGGAAATTAATATATTTTCTTTAACCTAAGGTTCTTTAGTAAGTAGGATTAAAGGGAAAGCAACTAGAAAGCTTTCATCTCCTACATGTTTATTAAGCACGCACTGTGACGCTAGTTCCATCTTCCTTATAAAGATTGATGAGACCTTCTTTAAGAGCTCGAACCATGTCTCCAGCTTGAACAGGTTGTGGAACCTTGATAGTCAATAGTTCCATTGGATTTGGAGCGCGATCGATCTTATTTCCTTTAGCATCATGCAAATCTTCGATATAAGTCTCAAAATGACGGAAACCTGGGCCATAAAACTCAACTTGGTCCCCTTCGTTAATGACGTTCCGTTGGCGAATGGTTGCTGTTTGTGTCGCATCATCGTAAGAAACCACTTCAGCGACAAACTTATACTCAGGAATTTTACGACGAGCACCAAACAACTGCTCATTTTCAGATGGTGTACCATAGTAGAAACCTGTTGCTAATTCACGTTGGGCAACCTTCCACATTTCATCAATCAAGTCCTGCTTGATAGCTTCAAACTTCTCTGGACTTTCTAGATAAGCATCAACAGCTGCCTTGTAGCAGTTGGTTACTGTTGATACGTAGTGAATAGACTTCATACGTCCTTCAATCTTGAGACTGTCCACACCGTTTTCAATCATATCTGGGATATGGTCAATCATGGACATATCAACGGCTGACATTGAAAATTCTTCAGGAATTTCACCTTTAAGACTCTTACGTTCCTTCCCAAATGGCATATCGTAAAGGTCGTACTTCCAACGACAAGACTGAGAGCAACCACCACGGTTAGCATCACGCATACTCATGTGGTTTGAAAGAGTACAACGACCAGAGTAAGAAATACACATGGCTCCATGAACAAAGGCTTCAATCTCAACATCTGTACGTTTGCGAATTTCTGCCAATTCTTCCATTGAAACCTCACGCGCCAAAACGACACGAGTTAAACCTAGTTCTTTCCAGAACTCAAGTGTTTCATAGTTAGTCGCACTTGCTTGGGTAGAGAGGTGGATTTCAAGACCAGGCGCTTCAGTCGCTGCAATCATAATCAAGGCTGGGTCAGACACGATAACTGCCGCGATTCCGATATCACGTAGTTTACGGAACCACTCACCAGCACCAGCCTCATTTCCTTCGTGCATAACCATATTGGCAGCTACATAGACTTTGGCACCGTACTTAGCCGCAAACTGTACGCCTTCTTCCATCTGTTCAAAGGTAAAGTTTCCAGCACGGCTACGAAGACCATAGGCCTGACCACCGATAAAGACAGCATCTGCCCCATACTGAACAGCTACCTTTAGCTTCTCTAAAGTCCCTGCAGGTGATAAAACCTCAGGACGTTTTAATGTTTTTGTCATGTTTTCTCCTATTTGCAATATAAAAGTTTGACGTTTTTCCTTCTCATTTTATAGTAAATAAGCCATAAAATCAAGCCTAGACAGATTGTTTTGACAATTCTAATCTTTTAAGAAAGCAAAAAAACTAGCCTTTCTAGACTAGTTGTTCTCAAGATAAAATTCAAATCGTTCGCCTACATATTGACTTTTTACGTATTCAAAAGCAGTACCATCTTCTAGGTAGGAAACCTGAGTCAAACCAAGAATAGCATGTCCTTTTTCAACTTCTAAATAGTGGGCAATTTTTTCCTTAGCAAGACGAGCATAAATAGTCTGCTGTGATTTACCGATACGGTAGCCGTGTTTTTGCAGAGTTTGGAAGAAATGACTGGTGATTTCTTCTTTTTTAAAATTCTTAATAAATTTTTCAGGAATAGAAGCAACTTCATAAACTAAAGGAACTTGGTCGGCATATCGAACCCGCTCCATTCGGATAATATTCTCCGTTGGAGAAATTCCTAGCTTGGCAACTTCCTGCTCATTGGGAATGGTTTTTCTGTAGGAAATGAGCTGGCTAGAGGGTACTTTACCTTGAGACTTAACAATTTCAGTAAAACTGGTTGTCCCTCGCATCTTTTCTTGTACCCGAGTACTGGAAACAAAGGTGCCACTTCCTACGCGGCGCTCTAAGACACCTTCTTCAACTAATAGAGATACAGCTTGGCGGAGGGTCATGCGACTGACCTCAAACTGCTCTGCTAAATCTCGTTCACTAGGAAGCCTCTCCCCAATAGCCCAACGGTGCTCGTCAATATCCTTTTTAATCTGATCGTGGATTTTCATATAAGCAGGTAGCATATTTTCACTTCATTTCTATCTTTTCTCTATTGTACCCCAATAAACTAGAAAAAGTCAAACTTCGCCTTGTTTAGTTGGTAATTCGCCCTTATTTGTGATAGAATATTGAAAAAAGATATTTCTTTTGAGAAAGGAAAAAGATGAGCAACATTTCAACTGATTTGCAAGATGTAGAAAAAATCATCGTATTGGATTATGGTAGCCAGTACAACCAGCTGATTTCACGCCGTATCCGTGAGATTGGTGTTTTTTCAGAACTAAAAAGCCATAAAATTTCAGCTGCTGAAGTTCGTGAAATCAATCCTGTAGGAATTATCCTTTCAGGCGGACCAAACTCTGTATACGAAGATGGTTCATTTGATATTGACCCAGAAATCTTCGAACTTGGAATTCCTATTTTGGGAATTTGTTACGGTATGCAGTTGTTAACTCATAAACTTGGAGGAAAAGTTGTCCCTGCAGGTGACGCTGGAAATCGCGAATACGGTCAATCAACTCTTACTCACACACCATCAGCTCTTTTTGAATCAACACCTGATGAACAGACTGTTTTGATGAGCCATGGTGATGCAGTTACTGAGATTCCTTCTGACTTTGTTCGTACAGGTACATCTGCTGACTGCCCATACGCAGCCATTGAAAACCCAGATAAACACATTTACGGTATCCAATTCCATCCAGAAGTTCGTCATTCTGTATACGGGAATGATATCCTTCGTAACTTTGCCCTTAACATCTGTAAAGCTAAAGGCGACTGGTCAATGGATAACTTCATTGATATGCAGATTCAAAAAATCCGTGAAACCGTCGGTGATAAACGTGTCCTTCTTGGTCTATCCGGTGGGGTTGACTCATCTGTCGTTGGGGTTCTTCTCCAAAAGGCTATTGGCGATCAATTGATCTGTATCTTCGTAGACCACGGTCTTCTTCGTAAAGGAGAAGCGGACCAAGTTATGGACATGCTTGGTGGTAAGTTTGGTTTGAATATCGTCAAAGCAGACGCTGCTAAACGTTTCCTTGATAAACTTGCTGGCGTTTCTGACCCAGAACAAAAACGTAAAATCATCGGTAACGAATTTGTGTATGTCTTTGATGACGAAGCAAGCAAGCTCAAAGATGTGAAATTCCTTGCTCAAGGTACCTTATATACAGACGTTATCGAGTCTGGTACAGATACAGCTCAAACTATCAAGTCACATCACAACGTGGGTGGTCTTCCAGAAGACATGCAGTTTAAATTGATCGAACCACTCAACACTCTCTATAAAGACGAAGTTCGTACCCTTGGTACAGAGCTTGGTATGCCAGACCATATCGTATGGCGCCAACCATTCCCAGGACCAGGCCTTGCTATCCGTGTTATGGGTGAAATCACTGAAGAAAAACTAGAAACAGTTCGTGAGTCAGACGCTATCCTTCGTGAAGAAATTGCTAAAGCTGGTCTTGACCGCGATATCTGGCAATACTTCACAGTTAACACAGGCGTTCGTTCAGTCGGTGTTATGGGTGACGGTCGTACATATGACTACACGATTGCAATTCGTGCTATCACCTCTATCGATGGTATGACTGCTGATTTTGCTAAAATTCCATGGGAAGTGCTTCAAAAAATCTCAGTACGTATCGTAAATGAAGTGGATCACGTTAACCGCATCGTCTACGACATTACAAGTAAACCACCAGCAACAGTTGAATGGGAATAGAGTTAATGAGCTAAAAAAGCCCTAGAATGAACTGCCCCCCAAAAGTTAGACAGAAAAAATCTAACTTTTGGGGTGTTTTTATCATGAAATTAACTTATGATGATAAAGTTCAGATCTATGAACTTAGAAAACAAGGATATAGCTTAGAGAAGCTTTCAAATAAATTTGGGATAAACAATTCTAATATTAGGTATATGATTAAATTGATTGATCGTTACGGAATAGAATTCGTCAAAAAAGGAAAAAATCGTTACTATTCTCCTGATTTAAAACAAGAAATGATTCATAAAGTCTTACATGAAGGCTGGACTAAAGATAGAGTTTCTCTTGAATATGGCCTCCCAAGTCGTACGATACTTCTTAATTGGCTAGCACAATACAAGAAAAACGGGTATACTATTGTTGAGAAAACAAGAGGGAGAGTACCTAAAATGGGACGTAAGCCAAAAAAGAGACCTGAAGAGAGGACAGAATTAGAACGTCTTCAAGCAGAAAATGAGTACCTGAGAGCGGAGAATGCTATCCTAAAAAAGTTAAGAGAACTCCGATTGAAGGAGGAAAAAGAGAAAGAAGAAAGACAGAAATTGTTCAAGAATTAATGACTGAGTTTTCGTTAGATATTCTTCTAAAAGCCATTAAACTAGCTCGTTCGACCTACTACTATCACTTGAAACAGCTAGAGAAACCAGATAAGGACCAAGAGCTTAAAGCTGAAATTCAATCCATTTTTATCGAACACAAGGGAAATTATGGTTATCGTCGGATTCATTTAGAACTAAGAAATCGTGGTTATCTGGTAAATCATAAAAGAGTTCAACGCTTGATGAAAGTACTCAATTTACAAGCTAAAATGCGACAGAAACGAAAATATTCTTCTCATAAAGGAGACGTTGGTAAGAAGGCAGAGAATCTCATTCAACGTCAATTTGAAGGCTCTAAAACAATGGAAAAGTGCTACACAGATGTGACAGAATTTGCCATTCCAGCAAGTACTCAAAAGCTTTACTTATCACCAGTTTTAGATGGCTTTAATAGCGAAATTATCGCCTATAATCTTTCAACTTCACCCAACTTAGAACAAGTAAAAACGATGTTGGAACAGGCATTCACAGATAAACACTATAAGAATACGATTCTCCATAGTGACCAAGGTTGGCAATACCAACACGATTCTTATCATCGGTTCCTAGAGAGTAAGGGAATTCAAGCATCCATGTCACGTAAGGGGAACAGTCCAGACAATGGTATGATGGAGTCCTTCTTTGGGATTCTGAAATCGGAAATGTTTTACGGTTATGAGAAGTCATTTCAGTCGCTTAAGCAATTGGAACAAGCCATTGTAGACTATATTGATTACTACAACAATAAACGAATTAAGGTAAAACTAAAAGGACTTAGCCCTGTACAATACAGAACTAAATCCTTCGGATAAATTAATTGTCTAACTTTTTGGGGTCAGTACAGAAATCAATATTTCTAAGGCTTTTTATTTTGCTTTAACAACAATTTAACAACAAAAACTATTTTTCAGTATTTAAACCTAATATCTTTTTAACCCTTTTGGTACTTTCTATATACATACCTTTCTTAGAGTCGCTAACAATTCTAGCATAATCTTCATTATCTTCACGCAATTCATAAACACGGTAAAAATCATTATTATATTCAAACTCACCAACAACATTTTCTTTTTTCATTATACTGCTCCCTTGTATATGAATTATAACTAATAATACGGTAAACTTCAATAGTTTACCGTATGAATCTAAAGTTTAATCGGACAGACTTCGCTAGTCAGACAAAACTTTAGATTGAAAATTTTTAGTATGCTGATTGCCATTAAATTTACTTTTTCTGATATTATTATCACTCACCACTACTTTCCCAGTCATTCTAGTAGCTACTTCTTTCATAGCATTTGGTCTTAAATGAGAGTACGTTCCAAGTGTTGTCTTAATATCAGCATGTCCTAGACGATTTTGCATTTCTAAATCATTCATTCCTAGAGAGAGCATAAAGCTGGCATGAGAGTGCCTTAAATCGTGGATCCTTATTGATTTTATTTTTGCGTAATCACTATGAGATTTTAGAACACGTTTAAGAGTTGATTTTACCAACGGACTATCTGCTATGGAAAATACAAATTTACATTCTCCTATCTGAGATTGTGCTTTCTTCCAATATTTCAAATGTTCTAATGTATCATCATCAAGATACAAAAGCCTTACACCTGATATAGATTTTGTATCAGTAAGATACCACTCTTTTTGGCTTTTATAATACATTGAACAGTCTATTAAAACAGTACCTTTTTCAAAATCTATTTTCGACCATTCAATAGCTTGTAATTCACTTGTTCTAACTCCAGTCATGAAGAAAAACCAAAATGTAGTAAAGTACAATAATTCATAGATATTAGATTTATCAAATGTACTAATAAATAGCTGAAATTCTTCCACTGTCCAAAAATCAACTTTAGGGCGGTCTTTCTTTACGTTTCCCACCGTTTTAGCAACATTACTTGATAACATACCTAGTTTAACTGCTAAATCAAAGACTTGTTGTAAGATTTGATGAACAGAACGAATATAATTATTAGACAATCCCTCTATAAACATTGAATTTTGCCATTGCTTAACATGAGGTGCTTGAATATCCGATAACTTCATATTCTCAAAATATGACAGTCTTTTAAATTTTGATTGTGTCATATCAAAAGTACGTTTTCTTACTTGGCTTTTATAGTCTGGTATAAAATAATCATCAAGAAACTTTTTAAAAGTCATTGTACTATTAACGGTTATAGAACCTTTACCAAAATCAGCAAGCATACGTAAGCGCCACTCTTGAGCTTCCTTTTGCGTTTTAAAGCCATTCTTAAACTTTTGTATCCTTTTGCCAGTCTGAACATCAAAACCTAGAGAAACAGTCGCTCTATACGTGCCATTACTCATAGGGTAAATACTAGATATTTTAGGCATTTTCCTTGATTTCCGTATCTAACAAGATATCTTCATCTATTTTCACTCCCAAAATTTCCTCAACTGTTTCAAGAGGTACACGTCCTAAACCCTTACTTTCATACCATGTTAGCCCTTGGTTTGCTAATTTTGTTTTAGCTTGCTTTACTAACATCATACCTTGCCATGATGAAAAGCCGAGTTTCATTAAATCATTTTTAGTAACAAATTTTGTCATTGTCTTTCTCCTTTTTGTATGTTATACTTTATATAGTTTTTTGTATTTGATGTGTGATTGATTTTCACGCATCTTTTTTTTGCATCTAGCCCATAAATTCCTATCATTCAGGAAAATATAGATGTTATCTATTTCTTGCCTTACTGGTATACACTTCCCAAAGCGTACTATACGAAAGTCAGTATTTAACCTTTCATCAAAGAACATCACAATTTTTTTAGTCATTTTTATTTCCCCCAGGAAAAACTATTATTTTGCTCTACGGAAAATTCTTTGACTTCTGTATGGTCTTTATCATTCATCTTTTCAAGGCCAAGAACTAACAAATAATTTATATACGCATTTGCAGATTCTACCCCTTGAGAACTCTCATAAGCCTTATAAACCTTGGTAAGTGTTCGAGCAACTTGAGTTTCTAAAAATTCTTTTGACTTAAGTAAAGTGGTTTCTTCTCTAACTGTCTTCAATTTTGTACGTTCCTTTGTTTGAATATATTCATTCCACCATGAAACAGTTTCCCTTCTAGATTTTTTTGTATCTATTGAGTATTTGTCTGATAAAACAAAACGATAGTGACTTGCTAATACAGAGAAAAACAAATCTTTCAATGGTTTCTTCATAGCCATATTTTGAGCAAATAATACAGCCTTGTCACCGAACAATCTTAACTCTGAACGAATCCACGAAGTAATTCCAATATCGCTTGCTTTCTCTCCTTGTTCCATTAACTTATTATATACACCCCACTGTTGCGAGTTACTTCCTTTTTTCCCAATATTTATAGTTTCTCCAACGATTTCCCCATCTTCAAGTCTGCCAGTTTCATGATACTCATATTTTTTTGAATAGCTAATGCATAGACCTTGTTTGCAATATTCGTATATTTTCTGAACTGATAAACTTCCATCATAAATATCATTTGCTACATCTAGCCTTGTAAAATGAGCACAATCATTTAGATACCTACTTACTAAAGCACTCCAGTTATTAACCGAACCGTCCATAAATTGTTCATATTGCCTACAACCATGCCCTCTCATCTCGGTAAATATTCCCATTCCATAATTCATTGAATTATCATCATTAAGAGAAAAATATACCTTAATATCTACATAGGCAAAATGATGATTATATCGGTTTGTACCGTACAACTCAAGAACGAAATCATTAAAATTTAATTTTAATAGTTCTTCAATTACATATTTACAAGATTTCATATAGTCGACATCATCAACTGGTTTGACTGTATTAGCAAACCAGTCAATAGTGACCGTATTACTCCTCTTCAAATTCTCTCACCTCTAATTTAATACCATCAAAGCATTGTCTTGAACCATTCCATTTTGGTTTAATAGCATAATCTGTCAGAGTGATATAACGAGTTAGACCTTTTTCTTTAAACATTTTAACTTTTTCTAAATCTCCTGAAATCTCAAAGGCAAAATCCTTCAATTCTTCAATCTCGGAAAACATACCTTTTTCTTCTAAGAATTGAGCCAATTCTCCATCTTTAGAATAAGCCGTGTAACGTTCAATTTTATCAGTTTTGGTACTTTCTCCGTTAATTTCAACATATTCATATTTTTCTCTAGCTTTGGAGAAATCAACTCTTAGCACTTCCGGTATCTCAAATTGCTCCTTGTCAAATTCAAATTCACCTTTAATAAATTGTGTTGCAGTTATTTTAAATTTTTCCATTTTTATATTTCCTTTTCTATACATTTGATAAAATTTCACAATCTTTTTTCACTTGCTGAAATATCCTTGTCTTTCGGCAAAAGACATCAAATAGGCTCTATTCCCTTGTGGCTCTAAGCGCCAATGCGATTTCGTTCAATAAAATGCACTCCGCGCCTACTCTCCCAAGGGTTTGAAGGTTCTTCAATGTCTTTTAGACCTACCTATTAGAGATTGTAGGTCTATTTTCAACTAAAAGTTTGTGAAATATACTGTGTTGACGATAGGTGACTAGTACCAACTAGTAGTAAACTATCCTTAGTTGCTAGTGAGCGCTAGTGAGCGCAGTCGCTGGCTTACGCTTGCTCCTGCTACTAGCTACTAGCAACAAGAAACCAAAATTACTAATATACTAGTCTTTGAAGAAAAATCCTCAAAGACTTTTTTATACAATCATAGGCAGTTACCCCCAATTCTTGCCAAACATAGTATAGTTTGATATAATTTGAATATACCTGTTAGGTATGTTTTGACTATATACCCTATAGGTATATTTGTCAACTGGGAACTTAAAACTTTTTGAGGTAAATTATATGGCATTAAGTAATACTGTATTAAAAGAGTTGCGTAAAGAAAAAAAACTAACTCAAACTGAACTAGCATCTAAATTAGATATAAGTCAGAAATCATATAGCAATTGGGAAAGTGGCAAGGCAGAACCTACTTTAGACAATATTATAAAATTAGCTAACATACTAGATACAACCACTGACGAACTATTAGGTCGGAAGGTAAATTTTGGAGATAGAATTTTAACTAAAAAAAACAAGTATGATTTAAGTATACTAAAAGAGTCCAACACACAAAGCCTTTATGATTTAAAAATGACATTAGCATTTGAACTATTAGATGAATCTTTAAATACAGAAATACTTAAAAAAACACTGATAGAGAAAAATAAAATTAATAAAGATGAAGAGTTAATTTTAGATACTATACTAGCTGAAGCAAAAGAATTTGCTGATGATGTTAACGAATTTTACAAATTCAAAAAATCTAATAAAAAATTCAAATGGCCATGGCAAAAAAATAACAACAATTTAACAACAAAAGACTCAAATAATATCAAATAGTACTCATTGATTGTATTATCAATCACTATTAAATCAACTATCCTAAATAGTCAATATATGACTTTTAGTGAGTGGGAGTAGACAAATCATGCTACCCGTCTAACGGGTGGTTTGTTCCAGGGCTATAAGCCCAAATTACCAGAGGCTGGGGCAAAAAGATTTTGATTTTAGGAATTCTTTATTATAAATTTTAAAAATCGATGGATTAGACAAAAAAGCGAACAAGACAGAATTCTGAGTGTCAGATAACTCGTTTTGTTCGCTTTTTATATTGGCTCTTTGTCAACTGTAGTGGGTTGAAGAAAAGCTAAGCTCGAGAAAGGACAAAATTTGCCCTTTCTTTTTTGATGTTCAGAGCGATAAAAATTCGTTTTTTGAAGTTTTCAAAGTTCCGAAAACCAAAGGCATTTCGCTTGATAAGTTTGATGAGATTATTAGTCGCTTCTAATTTGGCATTAGAATAAGGTAGTTGAAGGGCGTTGACAATCTTTTCTTTATCCTTGAGGAAGGTTTTAAAGACAGTCTGAAAAAGAGGATGAACCTGTTTAAGATTGTCCTCAATGAGTCCGAAAAATTTGTCTGGCTCCTTGTTCTGAAAGTGAAAAAGCAAGAGCTGATAGAGATGATAGTGGTGTCTCAAGTCTTCTGAATAGCTCAAAAGCTTGTCTAGAATCTCTTTATTCGTTAAGTGCATACGAAAAGTAGGGCGATAAAATCGTTTATCACTCAGTTTACGACTATCCTGCTGGATGAGCTTCCAGTAGCGCTTGATGGCCTTGTATTCATGAGATTTTCGATTGAACTGATTCATGATTTGAACACGGACACGACTCATAGCGCGGCTGAGATGTTGGACAATGTGAAAGCGGTCGAGAACGATTTTAGCGTTAGGAAAAAGTTTTCTGGTAATATCGTAGTAGGGGCTAAACATATCCATAGTAATGATTTTCACCTGACAACGAACGGCTCTATCGTAGCGCAGAAAGTGATTTCGGATGATAGCTTGTGTTCTACCTTCAAGAACGGTGATAATGTTGAGATTATCAAAGTCTTGTGCAATGAAACTCATTTTTCCCTTGGTAAAGGCATACTCGTCCCAAGACATAATCTCTGGAAGATGAGAAAAATCATACTTAAAACGGAAGTCATTGAGCTTGCGAATGAGAGTTGAAGTTGAAATAGCCAGTTGATGAGCGATATCGGTCATAGAAGTTTTTTCAATCAACTTTTGCGCAATCTTTTGGTTGATGATACGAGGAATTTGGTGATTTTTCTTGACGAGAGAGGTCTCGGCTACCATCATTTTAGAGCAGTGATAGCACTTGAAACGACGCTTTTTAAGGAGGATTCTGGTAGGCATACCAGTTGTTTCAAGGTAAGGAATTTTCGATGGTTTTTGGAAGTCATATTTCTTCATTTGACTTCCACATTCAGGACAAGATGGGGCCTCATAATCCAGTTTGGCGATGATTTCCTTGTGGGTACCTCTATTAACAACATCCATAATTTGGACATTAGGGTCTTTGATATCGAGTAGTTTTGTGATAAAATGTAATTGTTCCATATGAATCTTTCTAATGAGTTGTTTAGTCGCTTTTCATTATAGGTTATATGGGACTTTTTTTCTACACAAAAATAGGCTCCATAATATCTATAGGGGGGTTACCCACTACAAATATTATAGAGCCTTTTTTCTTATCTAATTATTGATTTAACAAAAAACTCCAAGCAGGCAGATCCTGCTAACTCATGACAGAAAAAGAAGTTTAGCCTATACTGAAGGCGAACAATACCAAACTGTGGTGTTTAATAGGGCTTTTCCTAGCCTGTATAAAAAACTGGATGAACAAGAGTCGTGAGCTAATTCGAATATGCCTTGAGCATGAAAATATCTTACTAGTAGCCTCTTGTTCTATTGTTCAAATAGTTAACAGGAGGTTTTTATAATGGAAGTCATGATTGAAACGTGTTGTGGTATTGATGTCCACCAAAAATCCATTGTTTGTTGTATTCTAGACTGTCCACTAGATACCAATAAACCAAAGAAAATTCAGAAGAAATTTGGGACAACTACAGTAGCTCTTCGCAATGCCTTAGATTGGGTGGTGAAAAACCATATCACACATGTCTTTTTTGAAAGTACTGGGCAATATTGGCTCCCTCTCTTTACTATCTTTTCAGATTCTGATTTCGTCTTAGTACTTGCCAATCCTCAACATATCAAGAATGTGCCTGGTCGAAAAACAGACATGAAGGACGCTGAATGGATTGCTCAACTCGGCCGTTGCGGACTGATTGAACCTTCCTATATTCCAGCACCTGAAGTGGTACAGCTTCGTTTACTGACACGTCGCATGCGTTCTTACAAGCAGCGTCAAACTCAAGTCAAAAATGAAATTCACAATCTCTTACAACGGGGCCAATATCAAGCTAAGCAGTTATCTTTCTGATATTTTTTCTAAGACGGGGCAAGCACTTTTAAAATTATTCATTAACGGAGAAGCAATTAATGTAGAATCTGTTATCTCTTGTATCCAGAAGCGAGTGAAAGCAAGTCCAGAAGAACTCGTGGAAGCGATGGAAGGAAAGTTGTCACTAGAAGACCGCTTCCTCTTAGGCCAGAGCTTAGAGGAGTGTCAGATGTATCAGGAACTCATTGAAAAATTGACCGATGAGATTCAACACTACATCGAAAAGGAGTTTCCCTGAGGAAAATAGGATACTTCAAACCATTCCAGGTGTGAATGAAAACTGTGCTGCCACTATTCTAGCTGAGATTGGACCAACTGTTACGACCTTTCCATCCGATGCACACTTAGCATCATGGGCTGGGCTCTGTCCAGGGTCTTATGAAAGTGCTGGCATTAAAAAATCCTCACACATCACGCAAGGAAATCGCTATATCAAACAGGCTTTGACCCTGTCGGGATTAATTGCAGCACATTCTATCTAAGGATCCAGCTTTTTCTTCTTTTTACAATCGAATTTCCCAAAGAGGAAGCAAGAGGAAGGCGATTATTGCTTGTGCTCATAAGATTCTCAGAATCATTTACAAACTACTCTCCACCAAGCAGACTTATCAAAAAGAAAAGGCGCTAGGACTGAGGAAACAGTTCTAACGCCAAAACTAAAAAAATTTCAATTACAGTATAGCACAGGAAATGATTTTTTGAGCTTTTTACTGTCTTTTTTCAAATAAAGGAGGTTGGGACAATAGTCCCTTATCTCCAAAAAAAGAGGCTGGGACAAAAAGATTTTGATTTTCGGAATTCTTTATTATAAATTTTAAAATCGATTGATTCGACAAAAAAGCGAACAAGACAGAATTCTGAGTGTCAGATAACTCGTTTTGTTCGCTTTTTATATCTAAGGTTAGACTTTTGTCCCAGACTCTTTTTTGGAGACAAAGTCCTTAGACTACAAGTTTCTAAGGGCTTTTCTTTGTGTAAAGTCGTATAATAGATGTAAGAAAAGTTGTGAGGTATTCCCTATGTTTCACAAAGAAAATCTAGACTACAACCACAATCAAGTTGGTTTTTACACGCTAGACGAACTCGTTCCGCAAGACCATTTTCTTCGTCAAGTTGAGCAAGTTATCGATTTTTCCTTCATCTATGACTTGGTCGCAGATACTTATTCTGAGGATAAAGGGCGTCCTAGTTTAGACCCTGTTATGCTGGTTAAAATCCCTCTCATCCAATGTTTCTACGGTATCCGTTCCATGCGCCAAACTATCAAGGACATTGAGGTCAATACCGCCTATCGCTGGTTTCTGGGTTTGAGCTTAAACGATAAGGTTCCTCATTTTACCACTTATGGCAAAAATTACAATCGTCGTTTTCAGGACTAAGACTCCTCCTTGACCAAAATATTACACCTGTATTCACTTATACTCGCCCTCGTGGAAAGAAAGGAAAACTTAGCCCTAAGGACTTTATCTATGATGAACACTATTACTGTTACCTCTGCCCTGAAAATCAAATGTTATCTTACTTTACAACAAATCTCGATGGCTATCGTGAGTACAAAAGCAATCCTAATATTTGCCCAATTTGTCCTCTGTTATCCAGTTTCACAGAAAGTAAAAAGAAACAGTAAGTCGTTACTAGCCATATTTGGAGGGATTATTTAGAAATTTGTGAGGAGATTCGGCATCAAAAGGGAAGTAAGGAACTTTACCAGAAACGTAAAGAATCGGTGGAGCAGCTTTTTGGCACAGCCAAAGAATACCACAATCTACGTTATACAAGAGAAGTGAGTAAGTCCAAAATGAAGGCAAAAGTTGGACTTACTTTGACGTGCCTGAATATCAAAAAATTGGTAAAAGTGATGGTGGGGAAGCCTTTTTATTTTTCGCTGAAAACTATTTTGATAAAGATTTTAGCCTATTTTGAGAATAGTAACGCTGAAGATATAAAAAAGACAAACATTAAAACGATGTTTGTCTTCAATCTGAGAGTTCTTTTTGTAGGAAAGGAAAGCCCTGCGGCCTTCCTTTGTCTTACTTACGTTTCTTCTTTGCTTTCTTCATTTTGTTAGCCATGCGTTTCATGGACTGTTTCATGGCAAATTCACCAATTTTACCTTTGAGTCCGCCACCAAACATCTGACTCATATCTGGCATTCCTGCTCCTCCGAGAGCTGACAGATCAGGCATACCGCCTTGTCCCATCATTCCTTCAAGGGCAGACATATCCATTCCTCCCATATTTGACATATTTTTAGGAAGGTTGTTTGGATTGATTCCCATCTGCTTCATCATCTTGTTCATATCCCCAGACATGACACCCTGCATGAGCTGTTTAGCCTGGTTAAAGTCTTTGATAAATTTATTGACTTCTACAAAAGTATTTCCAGAACCTGCGGCAATACGACGACGACGGCTTGGATTTAACAAATCTGGATTTTCACGTTCTTCAGGTGTCATTGAAGACACAATGGCACGTTTGCGAGCAATCTGGCGTTCATCCACCTTCATGTTTTGAAGTGCTGGATTATTGGCCATACCTGGAATCATCTTGAGCAAGTCTTCCATCGGCCCCATGTTTTGCACCTGATCCAACTGATCAATGAAATCATTGAAATCAAAGGTGTTTTCACGCATCTTCTCAGCCATTTCAAGGGCTTTTTGCTCATCGTATTCCTGAGAAGCTTTCTCAATCAGAGTGAGCATATCCCCCATGCCAAGGATACGGCTTGACATACGGTCTGGGTGGAAGGTCTCAATGTCCGTAATCTTTTCACCTGTACCAGTGAACTTGATTGGTTTTCCGGTAATGTGACGAACAGATAGAGCCGCACCACCACGAGTATCGCCATCAATCTTGGTAAGGATGACCCCAGTCACTTCCAACTGAGCATTGAACTCACGCGCAACATTGGCCGCTTCCTGACCAATCATGGCATCAACGACGAGCAGAATTTCGTTTGGTTGAGCCAATGCTTTCACGTCACGAAGCTCATTCATCAAAAGCTCATCAATCTGCAAACGACCTGCCGTATCAATCAAGACATAGTCGTTATGATTAGTTTGGGCTTGCTCCAAACCTTGACGTACAATCTCAACAGCTGGTACTTCTGTTCCAAGTGCAAAGACAGGCACATCAATTTGTTGCCCCAAGGTCTTAAGCTGGTCAATAGCCGCAGGACGGTAAATATCCGCAGCAATCATCAAAGGACGAGCATTTTCTTCTTTCTTGAGTTTGTTGGCCAATTTACCTGCAAAGGTTGTTTTACCAGCCCCCTGTAAACCAACCATCATGATGATGGTTGGAATCTTAGGTGACTTGATAATTTCTGCCGTATCAGAACCTAAAACAGTTGTCAGTTCCTCATCAACGATTTTAATAATTTGTTGCGCAGGATTAAGGGTATCAATGACCTCATGCCCGACTGCACGCTCACGAACTTTCTTGATAAAGTCCTTTACAACAGGCAAGGCAACGTCGGCCTCAAGCAAGGCCAAGCGAATTTCTTTGGTTGCCTCTTGGACATCAGATTCAGAGATTTTTCCTTTTTTACGTAAATTTTTAAAGACGTTCTGCAAACGTTCTGTTAAATTTTCAAATGCCATTATTTTCTCCTATTTTTTCAATTCAGTGGAAATCGTCCGAAATGTTGCAAACTCTCTAGTTCTTCGGTTGTGACTTCTTTAATGATTTCATTTGGATATCCCCAACAGCTAAATCCTTCTTTAAGGGCTTGAGGAATAGAATTAGGTGAGAGAATTTGTAGTCTTGTAGGAAATGGTTCCTCTGCAGCTAATAGTTTGCAAGGTATTCCTTTATAGACAACAAGATTTTCCATGATTACTCCCTATTATCAATACTGGTCAAAATCTCAATTTGCTCTTGCAGAAAAGCATCCTCTGGATAACGCTCCAAAATCTGATCAAAAATTTGACTGCGAACAATGTAGTCCGAGTACATATGGAGCTTCATCTCATAGTCTTCCAGAATCTTTTCTGTCCGCTTGATATTGTCATAGACAGCCTGACGACTAACGCCGAACTCTTCAGCAATCTCAGCAAGGCTGTAATCATCAGCGTAGTATAGCTCGATATAATTCATTTGCTTATCTGTCAAAAGCGCCGCATAAAATTCAAAGAGCGCATTCATACGATTGGTTTTTTCGATTTCCATAACTTTTATTATACCAGAAAATCTATTATACTTCTACATTAGAAATCATTCTAATAGAGATAGAAAAATAATGGTCATTTCTCAAAGTAACTTCCACTTGACTTCTATTTTTCGATTCAGCCTCGTTTTTTTTGAGAGCCCAAGCGGTGTTTTTTCCAATTCAAGTCAATCTCAACTCTCAGTTGCCACTCATAAACTTAGCTTGTTTGTCTGGAACTTTGTGAGTATATTTGTGGTTATTGGCTGCGGCTTTGATATGAATCCCATCAATGAAAATCTCAGTTTGATCAATCAAACTTTGCCCCATACAATAGATAAGACGTGATTAAAAATTTCCTCGATTACTTCCTTATATTGAAAACGACGGCTGTAATTCTTGTCATAAGTTGTAAAATAAGAAATCTTATCGTTTAAACTCAAACCCAGAAACTAGCGATAGATGGTATTGACCTCAATGTCCTTGATGGTTTGTCTCATGAAACGAATACCATAGAATGTCCACACCTCACCCAGCAGTCCAACAACTAACCAACTCTAGCCCTTAACCCCAGCGATTTCAAATCGTTGGGGTTTTCGTGAAAAAGTGCTTGACTCTTCCTCTATGGAGAGTTATGATGGACACACCAATAAAGCAGCAGAATCCCTACGCTGGAATGCCAAAATTCAGACAGCCAAGATTTTCACGATATTTCGGTCTGGACGCTTCAAGAAATGCTTCGGATGAGTTACGAGTTGGGCAAACTGTCGCAAGAAGCTCCAGTACCCACCGAGCTTTAAATTGGCAACAAAGCAAAACTAAAAGCCTTCGAAAATTTTGACTACTACTGGGGCGATATGATTCAGCCAAATTTTGAGGTTTTCTACCACCCAAACCCCAACCAGACGCTCTGCTACTGTCTGCAGTTCAATAATCTAGCTCTCGTGCAAGAATTATATCACCAGATGAATGTTGCTCCAGACGAGAAATTTTCTCGCCTAATGAGCCAACTTCGGAAAGAAGAATTAACTGTTTTGAGCAGAGAAATTTTAACGGAGGAATAAGGAAAAATTCAACCAAATCCACGAAAACAGTCAAAATTTCGAAGCTGAGCCCAAACTCCCCCAAATTGAAACAGTTCACCTTACAACTTTTGAAGAATTACACGATTACACGGTAGGTGATGTGCTTTTAAGCCCCGTTTTCGAAGTGCAACTCCCCATCACGGACGAAGATTTTCGGGTTTACACTTGCCGTTTTCTTAATCCGGAGCGTGCTGAAGAATATTATACTGCTTGTTGCAGAACGGAAGATTTGGACGAATTTGTCGTTTGGAATTGCAAATTGCAGGAAGAAAAGGTTGAGGTTTTGAACATCAAACTTGAATGTAACAACTAAATTTTTCAAAGCAAAACAAACACCCCAGTCGCAAAACTGGGGCAACTTTGTTATAATTTTCGGTTAACAAATCGCTTCATCGATACAAGTTACTGGCGTTGCTAAAATGTATAGCAAAATTTCGCACATCTCGCCTCTACTTTGACAATTAAACAACTTTTCAATTTTCGCAATAAATTTCTCTTTGCTTTCGTTAATGGCAAAAACTGTTATCTTGCGTTTAAAAACATTAGTTTCAACATAATCAAAGGCAAAACCTTTTTCGAAAACTCGCAGTCTCGTTAAAAATGCGGGCAAAGATATAGGGGCGCTGAGGTAAAATCCTAATTGGTTTGGTTGCCATTCAATTGGTATTTCTGGCACCATGCCCCAATATAGCTGGCTACGAATGTCACCTTCTAATTTTTGTAGATACATTTCAGTTTTTAAATCGATATACATATCACTCCTATCTGTTTCTTTCTTTTACTTGTCCATCATAACTCTCTTTGGCACGGAAGTCCAGCCTGTTTTTGAGTTTAATTTACATCAGTTTTGAAAATAAAAACTCTTTATGATTGCAATAATTTTAAGGAAGTGGTATACTAATAAGAAGTGATGAACGCACACCGAAAGCGTTTTTACTTGTGTTTTACAAAAGACAGAAAAGCCAATGAACGGCAATTCATTAGCTTTTTTGAAAGGTGTTTACCTATCCTTGAAATTGTTGCGTATCGCTACGCAAAGTTCGTATATCTCAAGAATAAGCACCACATCATTCAAGTCCAAGCTACCAACTTGGGCTTTTTGAATAAATTCGCACACCTTCACAAGAAGTAGCACGAACGACAGAAACTCCTTTTCTTTCTCGCTCATACCGTCCCCCCTTTCCTCACGGATTTAGAGGTTTTGCAAAGGATACAAAATACCCCTAATAAAGAGTAGTGATTTGGCTTCAGATATTCGTATTGTCAAAATGCGAACTTCTAACAAACCAGAATCTCACTGTTCCTTATTAGAGGTATTTTTAAAACGCAGTTTCTCCTTAGATTTTTGTACTGACCCCAAAAAGTTAGACAATTAATTTATCCAAATGATTTAGTTCTGTATTGCACAGGGCTAAGTCCTTTTAGTTTTACCTTAATTCGTTTATTGTTGTAGTAATCAATATAGTCTACAATGGCTTGTTCCAATTGCTTAAGCGACTGAAATGACTTCTCATAACCGTAAAACATTTCCGATTTCAGAATCCCAAAGAAGGACTCCATCATACCATTGTCTGGACTGTTCCCCTTACGTGACATGGATGCTTGAATTCCCTTACTCTCTAGGAACCGATGATAAGAATCGTGTTGGTATTGCCAACCTTGGTCACTATGGAGAATCGTATTCTTATAGTGTTTATCTGTGAATGCCTGTTCCAACATCGTTTTTACTTGTTCTAAGTTGGGTGAAGTTGAAAGATTATAGGCGATAATTTCGCTATTAAAGCCATCTAAAACTGGTGATAAGTAAAGCTTTTGAGTACTTGCTGGAATGGCAAATTCTGTCACATCTGTGTAGCACTTTTCCATTGTTTTAGAGCCTTCAAATTGACGTTGAATGAGATTCTCTGCCTTCTTACCAACGTCTCCTTTATGAGAAGAATATTTTCGTTTCTGTCGCATTTTAGCTTGTAAATTGAGTACTTTCATCAAGCGTTGAACTCTTTTATGATTTACCAGATAACCACGATTTCTTAGTTCTAAATGAATCCGACGATAACCATAATTTCCCTTGTGTTCGATAAAAATGGATTGAATTTCAGCTTTAAGCTCTTGGTCCTTATCTGGTTTCTCTAGCTGTTTCAAGTGATAGTAGTAGGTCGAACGAGCTAGTTTAATGGCTTTTAGAAGAATATCTAACGAAAACTCAGTCATTAATTCTTGAACAATTTCTGTCTTTCTTCTTTCTCTTTTTCCTCCTTCAATCGGAGTTCTCTTAACTTTTTTAGGATAGCATTCTCCGCTCTCAGGTACTCATTTTCTGCTTGAAGACGTTCTAATTCTGTCCTCTCTTCAGGTCTCTTTTTTGGCTTACGTCCCATTTTAGGTACTCTCCCTCTTGTTTTCTCAACAATAGTATACCCGTTTTTCTTGTATTGTGCTAGCCAATTAAGAAGTATCGTACGACTTGGGAGGCCATATTCAAGAGAAACTCTATCTTTAGTCCAGCCTTCATGTAAGACTTTATGAATCATTTCTTGTTTTAAATCAGGAGAATAGTAACGATTTTTTCCTTTTTTGACGAATTCTATTCCGTAACGATCAATCAATTTAATCATATACCTAATATTAGAATTGTTTATCCCAAATTTATTTGAAAGCTTCTCTAAGCTATATCCTTGTTTTCTAAGTTCATAGATCTGAACTTTATCATCATAAGTTAATTTCATGATAAAAACACCCCAAAAGTTAGATTTTTTCTGTCTAACTTTTGGGGGGCAGTTCAAGTTCAAGATTAGCGTTTTATATTGTAGGCTTTCCGCAGAAGACGCAAACGAAGGTGAATCTAACTCAATTTCCAACCAACGCTTGATTTTAAGCAAACTGGCGGAGCGAGAGAATTTGAACAACCCAATTGTATTTTACGATGATGGCTATTCAGGTTCAAATACCCAGCGTCCAGCTTTCCAACAAGCTCTAGCATTGGTTGAAAACAACCAAGTTTCGAATTTTGTGGTAAAGGATTTGAGCCGTGTTTCACGAGATTACCTGCTCACTGGCAATCTTCTGGAAGTAACTTTCCCTTCGAAAAACATTCGCTTCATTTTCCTGCAAGAAAATATAGATAGCAACAAGAAATCCAGCCAAGATGCCTATCTCACACCATTGGTTTCACTCTTTAATAACTGGTATAGTATGCAGTGTAGCGAGAAAATTAAGCTTTCGAAACATACCAAAGCCAAAATGGTGAAAAAATCGGCTGGATTACAACTTATGGATACCTCAATAATCCAGAAAATCGTAAGGAGGGGTTGGTAAATGAATATGCTTCAGAAATCGTTAAACGGATATTTTCGGAGTATATTTCAGGCAGAACGCCAACCGAGATAGCTCAAGGTTTAAGGTGTGACAAAATGAATCTGGACGTTGCAAACTATCGGATTTTAGAGAGCGACCCTTGTTATTGAAAAATTCAGATGATTTGGCAAATATTGGAAAAAGAGGAGTATATCGGCTCAACCATTAACTTGAAAACCGCAAAAATTTCCTACAAACAGCGGAATTGTCGCATGCGACCTAGTGAAGATTGGCTAATTTTCCCAGATAGCCACGAAGCGATTATTTCGAAGGAAGATTTTGAAATTGCAAGAAAAATGATGGGACACAAGCGAGTCATTCAAAGGCAGAACTGGAAAAACAAAACAGGACACGAAAATTTGTTTGCAGGCTTGCTTTATTGCGAAAATGAGCATAAATTAAGTTTTTGCTCGCAAGAAAAAGATGGCGTGAACCTCGACCATTATAAATGTCACCATTTTAGGCGAGCTGGCGATACTTGTTCGGGCGGTCACTATCCTCGTAAAGAAGCATTGGAAGACCTGATTTTAAACGAGCTTCAAGAACTGATAAACTCGTTTCAGATTAACGAAGCAGATTTATCACAACTCTTGAAGGACAAGTTTGAAATCAAAGAAACCAAGGAGTTCAGCGAACTGCAAAAACAGCTGACCAAAAACGAACAGCGAATGGTGGAGTTGGATACTATTATCCAGCGACTCTACGAAAAGCAACTGTTGGGTGAGATTGCGGACGGCCGTTTCAAAAAATTGTGCGACAACTATGAGGCGGAACAAGTCGAGTTAAAGGAAAAAGTCCAAACCGCAACCGAAACTCTTGGGGTGAAAATGAAACCTGCCCACAACATTGAAAAATTTATGATAACCATTCGAAAATATACTCAACTTGAGAAGTTGACACCGAAAATTATCAACGAATTGATTGATAAAATTATTATCCACCAACCGATTGGTAGAGGCAAGAATAGGCAAATTAAACTGGAAATACATTACCGATTTATTGGTGATATTTAAGTATTTAAAAGAGCGAGTTGTAGATCGCTCTATATAAGAATAGGACTGCTGAGCGAAGTGTGTTATAATAGAGGCATGAAAACAAATGATATTGTCTATGGCGTCCACGCCGTTACCGAAGCCCTCCTTGCAAACACTGGCAACAAACTCTACCTCCAAGAAGATCTCCGAGGTAAGAATGTTGAGAAAGTCAAGGAACTAGCTACAGAAAAGAAGGTCTCCATTTCTTGGACCTCAAAAAAATCCCTCTCTGAGATGACTGAAGGTGCTGTCCACCAAGGTTTTGTTCTACGAGTGTCCGAATTTGCCTATAGTGAGCTGGACCAAATCCTTGCCAAAACACGCCAAGAAGAAAATCCTTTGCTATTAATTCTGGACGGGTTAACCGACCCTCACAACTTAGGCTCCATCTTAAGAACAGCCGATGCGACCAACGTTTCAGGTGTCATCATTCCCAAACATCGTGCTGTCGGTGTTACTCCTGTCGTTGCCAAAACGGCCACAGGTGCTATTGAGCACGTCCCAATCGCTCGAGTGACCAATCTGAGCCAAACTCTAGACAAACTCAAGGATGAAGGATTCTGGACCTTTGGAACGGATATGAATGGTACTCCTTGCCACAAGTGGAATACAAAAGGGAAAATCGCCCTCATCATCGGAAATGAAGGAAAAGGCATTTCTAGCAACATCAAAAAACAGGTTGATGAAATGATTACCATTCCTATGAATGGACATGTTCAAAGTCTCAATGCCAGTGTTGCTGCAGCCATCCTCATGTACGAAGTTTTTCGAAATAGACTATAAAAAAGTTTCCAGTCATCTGATTGGAAACTTTTTATGATTATACTCAATGAAAATCAAAGAGCAAACTAGGAAGCTAGCTGTAGACAGCTCAAAGCACTGCTTTGAGGTTGTAGATAAGACTGACGAAGTCAGCTCAAAACACTGTTTTGAAGTTGTGGATAGAACTGACGAAGTCAGTACCCATACCTACGGTAAAGCGAAGCTAACGTGGTTTGAAGAGATTTTAGAAGTGTATTAACTATGTTCTGTGATAAATTTATAAGCTTCTTGACCAGCGATAGCTCCATCTCCAACTGCTGTTGTCACTTGACGAAGGTCTTTCTGGCGAACATCTCCAACTGCAAAGATACCGTCAACTGCAGTTTTCATGTGGTTATCTGTCACAATCCAACCTGCCTGATCTTGGATATTCAATTCTTTAACAAAATCGCTAAGAGGATCCAATCCAACATAGATAAAGACACCACCGAAGGCTTGTTCTGTCACTTGACCTGTTTTCACATTTTCAAAAACGACAGATTCTACTCGGTTTTCACCTTTGATTTCCTTGACTACAGAATCCCAGATAAAGCTGATTTTCTCATTCGCAAAGGCGCGGTCTTGTAAAACCTTTTGAGCACGAAGTTGGTCACGACGGTGAACAATGGTCACAGTCTTAGCAAAACGAGTCAAGAAGAGGGTTTCTTCAACAGCTGAATCTCCACCACCGACTACCAACAAATCTTGGTCACGGAAGAAAGCACCATCACACACAGCACAGTAAGAAACACCACGACTGTTCAGTTCTTCTTCTCCAGGTACTCCCAAAGGACGGTGTTTAGAACCAGTTGCTACGATAACTGTACGTGTTTCATATGTTTGGTCATCGGTCAGCACTGTTTTAAAATCACCATGGTCCTCTACATTTTCAACATAACCATAAATGTGCTCAACACCAAGATTTTCAAGCGGTTCAAACATTTTTTCTGCCAATTCTGGCCCACTAATATTAGCGTATCCTGGGTAATTTTCAATATCAGATGTATTATTCATCTGACCACCTGGCAGACCACCTTCAATCAAGGCTACTTTCAAATTGCTTCGAGCAGCATACAAGGCTGCAGTCATCCCTGCAGGTCCAGCACCGATAATAATAGTATCGTACATATAGTTTCCTTCTTTCTTGTTGTAACTATCTTTATTCTAACTCTTTCTTGTCAATCACGCAAGGATTATGCCTTGAAAACAAGAATTAAACTCATAACCGCAAAGGATAATACTGGAACAACCAAGACCCCAATCATAATCATATCATAGAGATGGGCTTGGCGAGCCTTGGCTGTCTTATCAACTCCCGACATGGCTCTCAGTCCAATCCAAATCCCTAAAAAAATCAGGACGAGGATGGTAGTCAAGATCAAACTCTCGAAATATAAAGAAAATAGTTGCAGTAGCATGATTTCTCTCATTTCTATCTTTTTTAAAGAGTAAACTCAGCTAGTCCAGCTAACTGAGTTTTCCTTTATCTATTATATCAAATATAAGTCCGTTTGTAACTAGCGAAGAATTCTTTTGTCCGCTCTTCTTTAGGATGGTGGATAATCTCATCCGGTGTTCCAGACTCGATGATTTTCCCCTTATCTAAGAAGAGAATCTTATCCGCCACTTGGGCTACAAAGGACATGTCATGACTGACCAAAATCATGGTTTGACCTGACTTAGCAGCATCTGCAATAGACTTCTCTACTTCACCGACCAATTCTGGGTCAAGGGCTGAAGTTGGTTCGTCTAAGAGCAAGACATCTGGTTTCATAGCGAGAGCACGTGCCAAGGCAACCCGTTGCTTCTGTCCACCTGATAAATGGCGAGGGTAATGGTTTTCACGATCAGAAAGCCCAACCTTAGCCAACTCTTCCTTGGCAATCTTAGTGGCATCTTGATCAGATAATTTCTTGACAACAACCAAGCCTTCTTTCACATTATCAAGTGCTGTTCGGCGTTCAAACAAATTAAACTGTTGGAAAACCATGGACAGCTTACGGCGTAAGGCAAGGATTTCTTCTTGAGTAATCTTAGAAAAATCAACTGAGAAATCATCAATCTGAATAGAGCCACTGTCAGGTGTTTCAAGATAATTGAGACTGCGAAGGAAAGTTGATTTTCCAGCTCCTGAAGAACCAATCAAGGCTACAACTTCCCCTTTTTGAATATCCAAGTTCAGATGATCCAAGACAGTCTGTCCTGAAAAGGATTTGCTTAAATTCGAAATCTTAATCATTAACGAAGGTCTCCTTTCACATCTGTTTGCACGGTATCTGGTGCAGAAATAGCCATTTTTCTCTCGATGAAACGACCGAGGCTTTCAATTCCAATATTGACTACCCAATAAACAAGGGCTACAGAGATGAATCGTTCAAAGTAACGATAATCAGCTCCACCTAGAATCTGAGCTTGGGCAAAGACTTCCACAACACCCGCACTGAAGGCTAGAGAAGTCCCTTTGGTCAAGCCGATTAGGGAATTGATTAAAGTTGGAGTCGCCACAACTGCTGCATTTGGAATAATCACGCGACGATAAACTTGCGCTCGGGTCATCCCCAGACTTCGTGCCGCCTCAATCTCACCAGGATTAACTGAGAGAATCGCTGCACGAATGGTTTCACTGGCATAAGCTGCCTCATTAAAGGCAAAGGCGACAATCGCAAAAGCAGCAGCTGGAATAGCATTGATATTGAGACCAGTTCCCCATTGCTGATTGAGAGCTTTCAAAGCCAAAGGAATTCCGTAGTAGGTCAACATGAGTTGGACCAAAATCGGTGTCCCTTTTAAGAAACTAACAAAGAAGGCCTGCAAGGGATATAAGATCTTGACACGATTGATCTTCACAATGGCGAAAAGAAGTGCCAAAACCAAGCCAAAAAGAGCACCACCAATGGTCAACATAATCGTTGTTGGAAGTTGTTGGACAATTCTCGGAATTCCATCAAAGACCGAACGCAAGCTAAAAAGCTTGCCATCCGGAATCAATTGCATCAAGTTTTGGTACCAATCTGATGCTAAAATCGTTGTAACATTCATAAAAACATCCTCTCCTGATAATGATTCATTCTACCATACTTCTGCCGTCAATGAAATTATTTGCTACGGTCAGATACAGACTTTGTCTACCTACTAGTTTATCATACTTTGAAACAGGGAGGTTATATATTTTATCTATCAAAGAGATAGATAAAAACTATTTCAATCCCAATTCTTCATAAGCTTTTCGATAACCGATTTGCTTAACAGTTCCATTTTCTACTAAAATGGGGCGTTTTAACAACATACCGTCGCTTGCTAGCAACTCAGCTGCTTCTTGGTTTGACAGACTTCCTACCTTATCTTTCAGCCCCAATTCACGGTATTTGATCCCACTGGTGTTGAAAAATTGCTTCAACTCAAAACCCGAGGTTTCTAGCCAGTTTAAAATGACTTCTTGGCTAGGTGTTTCTTCAACGATATGGATGGCTTTATAGTCCACACCGAGTTGGTTTAATTCTTGTTTTGCTTTTTTACAAGTTGAACATTTTGGATATTCGATAAATTCTAACATGTCTTTCACTTTCTATTTTATATCTTTAAAATCTGCGCCTTCATGCTCCAAGAGCCAAGCTTTCTTTTCCACTCCTGCAGCATAACCTGTCAGACGCTTGCCAGCTCCCAGCACCCGATGACAAGGTACTAGGATAGACCACGGATTGCGTCCCACTGCCCCACCAATTGCTTGAGCAGAATCCACTTGTAGCTCTTGGGCTATTTGTCCATAGGTCACTGTCTGACCATAAGGAATTCCCTGTAGATAGGACCAAACTCGCTTTTCAAAATCCGTTCCGATTGGAGCCAAGGGCAAGTCGGATAAATCCTGAGACTTGCCTTTAAAGTAATCATCTAAGCAAGCAATAACTGGATCTAAAATTGGATGACTAACAACTGCTTCTATCGTCTCATCTCCTAGTCCCCTCTCAAAATGCTTCTGCTCCTGCACCCAAACGCCATACAGATATTGCTCGTCGGCAACCAAAGACAAGGTTCCTATTGGCGAAAAGTAGAGCATTTTTACGTACTTCTTTTGCATTATTTCTTCAATTTTTGATAGGCCAAGCGTTCTCCATCAACTGGAACCTTACCAACCTGTTTAAAACCGAGTTTTTCAAATATATGCTGCATGGCCTTGTTTGCAACATGTGTATCTGAGCGAAAATCTAGATAATCAAAACCTTCAATCAAGCCTTCTAGGAAAGTCTGAGCAACCCCCTGTCCCTGCACATCTGCTGCCACAGCAATACGGTGAAAGACTAGGTACTCTGACTCTCCAGCTTGCCATTTTCCTTCATAAATGGCTTCATAGGTTGCCTCTGGACTCTTGGTCACGGCTGCATAAGCTAGTAATTCTCCCTCTTCCAAGGCTACATAGGCTTGACCTGAGATAATATCCTCAATAATAATATCAGCATTTGGATAACCATTTTGCCACTGGTCACTACCAGCATCTGCTAAACATTTTTTAGCATCCTCCATCACCTGCATGATGGTATCTACTTCATTTGGAAAAGCTAAACGAATTTCCATCTTTTCTCCTCATTTCTGACTAGTTTCTCCCATCATAGCATAATTTAAGTCTTTCTACAAGCAGTTAAAACTTGACTTTCTATTTCTATTATTTTATAATCTAGTTATTAAAACTAGATAAAAAGGAGTTGAAAATGAAAACTACCTTTTCCTACCCAAAATGGGCAGAAATCCCAAATATTGACCTCTATCTGGACCAGGTTTTGCTCTATGTCAATCAGGTCTGCTCCCCTATCTCTCCTGATAAAGACAAGGGTCTGACAGCATCCATGGTCAACAATTATGTGAAACATGGTTACCTAACAAAGCCTGACAAGAAAAAATACCAACGCCAACAGATTGCCCGTCTGATTGCTATCACAACCCTCAAGTCGGTATTCTCTATTCAAGAAATAGCTCAGACACTTAATACTCTCCAAACTCAAGCAAGTTCAGACCAACTCTACGATGCTTTTGTGGACTACATGAACCAAGGAATGGACCCAGCTAACCCCATTATCCAAACCAGCTGCCAAACCGTTAAACTCTATCATCAAACCCTAGCCTTAATCGATCATACTCAAGAGGAGGTAATCCAATGAACACTAGTCTTAAACTCAGCAAACAACTCAGTTTCGGAGAAGAGATTGCTAATAGTGTGACCCATGCCGTAGGTGCAGTCATCATGCTCATCTTACTGCCTATTTCATCAACCTATAGTTATGAGACACACGGATTTTTATCCTCTATCGGCGTTTCCATTTTCGTTATTAGTCTCTTTCTCATGTTCCTATCATCCACCATTTATCACTCTATGGCCTATGGTTCGACCCACAAATATGTCTTGCGAATCATTGATCATTCTATGATTTATGTTGCTATTGCAGGCTCATACACGCCCGTCGTCTTGACCTTAATGAATAACTGGTTTGGCTATCTGATTATTGCCATCCAATGGGGAACGACCATCTTTGGTATTCTCTATAAAATCTTTGCTAAAAAAGTCAATGAGAAATTTAGCCTTGCTCTTTACCTGATTATGGGCTGGTTGGTTCTGACTATCATTCCTGCCATTATCAGTCAAACAACGCCAATTTTCTGGAGTCTCATGGTAACTGGCGGACTCTCTTATACAGTTGGAGCTGGATTTTATGCCAAGAAAAAACCTTATT
The DNA here is from genome assembly GCF_965111735.1 of Streptococcus mitis. GTDB lineage: Bacteria > Bacillota > Bacilli > Lactobacillales > Streptococcaceae > Streptococcus > Streptococcus mitis_DR. Next base: position 697,165 of record NZ_OZ217346.1, on the reverse strand, counting down.
TCCACATGATTTGGCATCTCTTTATCCTAGCTGCGTCCGCACTCCAGTACATCGCCATTGTTTATTACATGTAAAAAAGTTGAGAAATTCAGTCTCAACTTTTTTCTTTACACATATTAATAAAGTACTGGTGAAAGCGCACATCATCAGTCAATTCTGGATGAAAAGAGGTTACCAACATATTTTTTTCTTGGGCTGCAACAATTTGATCGTTCACTGTTGCTAGAATTTCTACACCCTCTCCAACACTGCTGATAATTGGACCACGGATAAAGGTCATTGGAATCTGACCGACTCCCTTACATTCTGCTTCCGTGTAGAAACTTCCTAATTGGCGCCCATAGGCATTGCGCTCGACAACCATATCCATAGTTCCTAGATGACTTTCTTCCTGAGAAGTGATTTCCTTAGCCAGCAAAATTAAGCCTGCACAGGTCCCAAACACTGGTAGTCCAGATAGAATGGCTTCTCGAATGGGAATCAGCATGTCCTGCTCACGTAAGAGCTTGCCCATGGTTGTAGATTCCCCACCAGGTAATATCAAACCCGACAAATCACTCTGATGTTTCTGAAAATCTTCTAAATTTCTGATTTCAACACTCTCGACACCTAATCGATCTAGCACTTTTGCATGTTCTGCAAAGGCCCCTTGCAAGGCCAATATTCCGATTTTCATCTATTTTCCTCGCTCTGCCATGAGAATTTGAATTTCATTTTCATTAATACCAACCATGGCTTCGCCTAGATCTTCAGAGATTTGAGCTAGGATTTGAGGATTACGGAAGTTAGTTACCGCTTTGACAATGGCACTCGCTCGTTTAACAGGATCTCCTGACTTGAAAATACCTGAACCGACAAAGACACCCTCTGCCCCTAATTGCATCATCAACGCAGCATCTGCTGGCGTTGCAACGCCTCCAGCCGCAAAGTTTACAACTGGCAATTTTCCATGTTCATGGACGTATTGAACCAATTCTACAGGTACCTGCAAGTCCTTAGCAGCAACATAAAGTTCGTCCTCTCGTAAGTTTTGAATACGGCGAATTTCCTGATTCATCATACGCATATGACGAACAGCTTGGACGATATCCCCCGTACCCGGTTCTCCTTTGGTACGAATCATAGAAGCACCTTCAGCGATACGACGCAAGGCTTCCCCCAAATCCTTAGCCCCACAGACAAAAGGAACTTGGAATTCTTTTTTGTCCACATGGAAACGGTCGTCTGCTGGAGATAAAACTTCACTCTCATCGATATAGTCAATCTCAATAGCCTCTAAAATCTGAGCTTCAACAAAATGCCCGATTCTGACCTTGGCCATTACTGGAATACTAACCGCTTCTTGGATTTCCTTAATCATCTTTGGATCACTCATACGGGAAACACCACCAGCTGCACGGATATCAGCTGGAATCCGCTCCAAGGCCATAACAGCAGCCGCACCAGCAGCTTCTGCAATGCGGGCCTGTTCAGGATTCTGAACGTCCATGATAACCCCACCTTTGAGCATCTGTGCCAAGTTTTTATTTAGTTCATAACGATTTTCAGTCATTTATTTTATCCTCATTATTTATATTGGTAGCTACCATTTCATTTTAAGTTAGATTAAAATGAAGTACAAGATAAAAAAAACGTAATTGTGTGGGTACAGATTGGCTAAAAAAACTATCTGACCTTAGCTTAAGGCCAGATAGTTCATCAAATTTTATTTTTCAGCTGTAAGGGCAGCCATTGTGATGTAGTTATATGGTTTGTTGAAGTGTGGCAAGAAGAATAGGTCTGTCAATGCCAATTTATCAATTGTCACATGTTCTTGGATAGCAAGTGAGAACATGTGGATTCCCATGCTGATTGCAGAATCGCGTGAAACCATTTGTGCACCAAGAATTTCACGGCTATCTTTGTCAAAGACAATCTTGATGGCTACTTCATGGTTATCATGTTTCATGAATTCTGGTTTTTGAAGATCGTTAAAGCCTGTTTCAGTTGCATTGTAACCAGCAGCTTTAGCTTTTTCAAGAGTCAAACCAGTTGAAACCATGTGAAGACCGTAGATTGAGATACCGTTTGATCCTTGAACACCGATTCCTTCCAATTCATGTCCACATGCGTTATATGCACCAACGATACCAGTACGAACAGCGTTTGAAGCAAGCGCAATGTAGCTAGTGTCTTTACGAGCGTTGTCATAAACAGTCGCACAGTCACCTACTGCGTAAACGCCTGGGATAGATGTTTCTTGTTTTTTGTCTACAAGGAAGGCACCGTTACGGAAGAGTTCAATTTTTCCATCAGCAAGGGCTGTGTTTGGACGGAAACCAACTGCAAGGATAACCATATCCACATCAAAAGTTTCTTTATCAGTAATCAAGCGTTCAACTTTACCGTCACCCTCGATTGCTTTAACAGTTTGACCAAGCGCCAAGCGGATGTTGTGGTCTTCCAAGTTCTTCGCCATCATTTGTGTGAAGTCTTTGTCATAGTAACCGTTCAAAACAGTATCAACGATATCAACAAGGACAACTTCTTTTCCAAGACGTTCAAAGGCTTCAGCAAGTTCAACACCGATATAACCACCACCAACAACGGCGATTCGGTCAAGGTGTTGACTCTTATCAGACAATTTGTGAATCACTTCTTCAGCGTTTTGGTACAATTTCACAAATTGTACGTTTTCAAGAGTTGCTTTAAATTCACGGTTTCCTTTAACAATTTCAACACCTTCGATTGGTGGCAAGATTGGTGTAGAACCTGTAGCGAAAATCAATTTTTCATATGATTCTTTGTGCTCTTTTCCTTCAACTTCCGCTGTAACTACTTTGTTATCATAGTCTATTGAAAGAACTGGTGAATTCATGTATACCTTAGCACCTTTAGCTTCCAATTTTTCTTTATCAGAATAGAACAAGCCTTCAGCACCGTCAATTTGTTCACCAATCCAGAGGGCCATTCCACATCCTAGGAAAGAAATGTTAGAGTTTTGGTCAAATACAACGATTTCGTTCTCATTTCCAAAGTTATCCAACATAGTGTTAATACATGCTGTACCAGCGTGGTTAGCACCAACTACAACGATTTTACTCATAGAAAAATTCCTACCTTCAATTTTAAATTTACCTTTCTAGTATAACATTTACTGTTAGCGTTTACAAGAGTTTAGCTAATTTTCCCGTTTTTTTTGTAAAAAAATGTAAATAATCTGTATTTTATCAGTCTTTCTTACAATTACTCTTTATTTTCTGAGCATATTTCTTGACAAGTTTACAAATTTTATTTGTGAAAACGCTGACTTTATGGTATGCTAGTATCATGAAAAGAAAATGTAAGGGGTTAAATTTAATATAAATTTACTATATTTCAACCTTCTTTTCATAAGAGAAAGGAGTTGGTAGCTTGCCTCTTAGTTCACATTCTGAACGCCTAATGGGGACTACTATCACTATTTCATTAGTGGATGAGCGATCCGATATCTTGCTCCAAAAATCCTTTGATTTGCTTAAAGAGCTTGAATACCGTTTCAATGCCAATAGCCAAGAATCGGAGTTGATGGAAATCAATCATCAAGCTGGAATAGCTCCTGTCAAGGTTCATCCAGACCTGTTTGAATTGATTTCACTTGGATTAGAACATAGCCTAGCGCCCTCTAGTCATCTCAACATCAGCATTGGTCCCTTGATTCAAACCTGGCGCATTGGTTTTTCAGATGCCAAAGTTGCCCAGCCTCAAGAAATTGAATCAGTACTTCCTTTAATCAATCCTCATTATATCGAGTTAGATTCTTCCACTTCCACTGTGTTCTTGAAACAGAAAGGAATGAAGATCGATCTTGGCTGCTTAGCCAAGGGTTATAGTGCGGATAAGGTTGCCCAATTTCTTAGAGAAGAGGGAGTGACATCTGCCTTGATTAATCTTGGAGGGAATATCCTGACCATTGGAAAAAATCAGGCAAGAGGGAATCAAGCTTGGCAAATCGGGATTCAAGACCCAGTCAATCCGAGGGGAAGTCACTTAATGACCATCCCCGTTGTCAATCAATCTGTCGTGACTTCGGGCATTTATGAACGTCACCTGACTGTCGATGGAAAAGATTACCATCATATTTTTGACAGCCAAACAGGGTATCCTGTTGAAACGGAGCTAGCTAGTCTCACCATCATCTCTGATAAATCAGTTGATGGTGAAATCTGGACAACTCGTCTATTTGGAGAAAGACCTGCTTCTATCCTTTGGCAAGTCGAAAGTTTGGAGGGCATAGAAGCTATCCTCATCGATAAGGAAGGTCACCTAAGCTGTTCTTCAGGAATTCCTACTCTATAGAAACAGATGTTTCAGTAGAGGTTTAAAATCGTATTATGTAAAAAGAGAAAGGAAATCTCATGTTAAAACTTATTGCTATTGTTGGAACAAATTCAAAACGTTCTACAAACCGTCAATTGCTTCAATACATGCAAAAACACTTTGCTGAAAAAGTTGAAATTGAACTTGTTGAAATTAAAGACATTCCTGTCTTCAACAAACCAGCAGACAAGAAAGTACCTGCTGAAATTCTAGAAATAGCTGCTAAAATTGAAGAGGCAGATGGCGTTATTATCGGTACTCCTGAGTATGACCACTCTATCCCAGCTGTTTTGATGAGCGCTCTTGCTTGGTTGTCTTATGGTATCTACCCACTTTTGAATAAACCAATCATGATTACAGGTGCTTCATATGGTACGCTTGGTTCATCACGTGCTCAATTACAACTTCGCCAAATCTTGAATGCTCCAGAAATTAAAGCAAGTGTCCTTCCAGATGAATTCTTACTTTCACATTCTCTTCAAGCCTTCACCCCAAGTGGAGACCTAGTAGATCTTGATGTTATTAAAAAATTGGATGCTACTTTTGACGACTTCCGTATCTTTGTAAAAATCACAGAAAAATTGCGCAATGCACAAGAATTACTTCGCAAAGATGCTGAAGACTTTGACTGGGAAAATTTGTAAGATAGGAGACCAAAAAGAATGAAATTTGTTGGACTTGTAGGATCAAACTACGATCAATCATATAACCGTAAACTCTTGGAATTCATCCGTCGTCACTTCAAACTTAAATTTGAATTAGAAGTTCTTGAAATTGACGAAGTTCCAATGTTTAACCAAGACGAAAAATGGGACGAAAGTTTCCAATTACGTTATTTATATAATAAAATTACTCGTGCTGATGGTGTTATCATCGCTACTCCTGAGCACAACCATACAATCTCAGCTTCTCTAAAATCTGTTCTTGAATGGCTTTCATACGAAGTTCATCCATTTGAAAACAAACCAGTCATGATTGTGGGTGCTTCTTACTACGACCAAGGCACTTCTCGTGCCCAAGTTCACCTTCGTAAGATTCTTGACGCTCCAGGTGTCAATGCCTATACTCTTCCAGGAAATGAATTCCTTCTCGGTAAAGCTAAAGAAGCCTTTGATGTTAATGGGAATATCACAAATGAAGGAACTATTAATTTCCTTGAAACATGTTTAGACAACTTTGTAAAATATGTGGGAGTCGTTTCAAAATTGAAAAAACCAAAACCAATCGCACCAGAAGATTTATATTGTACAAATCCAATTGCAACTACCATTCAAGGTGTTGACCCTGATGATCCTGAATGGGTAGAAAAAGCAGCTGAGCTTGTTGGAGCTGTTTCTGGAGATACTTACGTTAAATTAGACCACGGTATCTTGACAGTTAACCAAATTGATATGTTCTTGAAAGCAATGCCATTTGAGTTGACATATGCGGATGATAATAACCAATTCTTGTACTACAATAACGCCCACCAAGATCCAAACACAATGTATGGTAAACGTGTCCGTGCTCAATCAGGAAATAGATTAGGAACAGTACACGGTACATTGCCAGATTCTAGAATGAAAAACGTTGAATGGGTTGTCGGCGTATTGCGTAATGGGGACCAAGAATATGTCCGTACAATTGTACCAGGAACACCAGAAGGCGTTATTAATACCCATAATTACCAAGCAATGTATTACCCAGATGGTTCATATGCTGGAATCAATGAGATTATCTTTAATTTCCAACCATGGCTTGACTGGTACCTCAATACGACTGGTCAACGTCTAGTCGGTGGAAATGCTGCAGCTCCTGCTGGAGGACATGGCAGTGCAGATGCCACATCTGGAGCTTCAGATTCAGGTGATGCTGGAGGCCACGGTGGTGGCGCAGACGCTACATCTGGCGCAAGTAACTAATAATAGCTTTGGGAACCATCTTGGTTCCTTTTTTAGTGATAAAAAGACTAGCAGACAAAAACTGCTAGTCTTTTGGTTATTATTTTATCTATCCTTGTTAAAAGAAAGAATATTTATTATGAATTTGGGTCGTCGAGACTACGACCATGTAATCCTTTTTCACGTTGGACTTGACGTAGTTTCTCTGGTGTAACATCGTTTCCTTCTTCGTCCACAATTTTGATCCCTTCAATGTGGTGACGAACAGAGCGACGATAGCCTTCGATATACTCCTCACGAAGTTTAGCTTGTTCCACTTTTTCAGCAGAAGTTAAGCCTTCTGTTTTTTTCTTTTTGGCAAGCTCGTTGATACGAGCGATTTTTTTCGGATCCATTTCTTCTCCTTTGTGATAAGATACAGTCCGTTTGACTGAGTTTATTTAGTATTGATTTGGTTAAAACGAGCGAGCTTAGCTGCTTTCTTGGTTAGTTGTGACAAGATTGCCAAACGATTTTGACGGACTGCTTCATTTTCAGCCATAACCATGGTATTCTCAAAGAATGCATCAATGACTGGGCTAAGAGCAAAGAGTTGGTTCAATTGCTGACTTGCAGAACCTGATAAAACGAGTGTTTCTACTGCTTCAGCCAAGGTTTTCTCTTCTTCATTCTCAAAGAGAGCAGGATCAACCGTGTCATTGCCTTCTGCTTTCTCAGCCAAGTTGAAAGCACGTGAGAGGGATTCAACAGATGGTTTAAAGTCTTCTCCTTTGCTTGCTTCTACAAGAGCACTTGCTGCTTCCAACATATCCGCCACAACAAAGTTTGACCCTGCAAGAACGGCTTCCTTAATATCTTTTGGAGTAGAGCCCATCATCTTATCAACACGAGCCTTGATAAATTCCATAACCTCTGTCTTATTTTCATAAGTCAAACTGTCAAATTTCAAAGCATAAAGGCTATCAATCAACTCATCCATAGCAATGTGCCAACCAAAGGCATCCAAGATACGAACCACACCTTGGGTCGCGCGACGAAGGGCATAAGGGTCATTAGACCCTGATGGAATCAAACCTACTGAGAAGAAGCTCAAAATCGTATCCAATTTGTCTGCAATGGCAAGCACTGCGCCGACCTTGCTCTCTGGAAGTTCTCCTTCAGCTGATGTAGGCATGTAGTGTTCACGAATAGCAGCTGCCACTGCTGGAGTTTCACCAGCAAGAAGGGCATATTTCTCTCCTATAATTCCTTGGAGCTCGTCAAATTCACCAACCATACCTGTCAACAAGTCAAACTTGTAAATAGCTGCTGCACGGGCTAGATCAATCGTTTCATCCGCTGACAATCCTGCTTTTTCTGCCAAGAGAATAGCAATCTGACCAGTACGAATCATGTGTTCACGAAGGGAACCAATTTTCTCATGGAAAGTCACATTGTTTAATTTTTCAACAAGATCTGAAATGACCAATTTTTGGTCTTCACGCCAGAAGAATTCACCGTCTTCCAAGCGGGCTACCAAGACTTTTTCATTTCCTTTAATGACATTTTCCAAATGCTCTGCATTTCCGTTACGGACAGAAATAAAGTTTGGCAATAGTTTACCATCTTGATCACGAACAACAAAGTAACGTTGGTGTTCTTTCATTGAAGTCACCAAAACTTCTTCTGGAACTTCAAGGTATTTGGCATCAAAACTTCCCATAAAGGCAGTTGGGTATTCAACCAAGTTCAAGACTTCATTAAGCAAGTCAGCATCAATCTCGATGCGTACACTATGCTCAGCTTCGATTGCTTTGATTTGGTCAACAATCATTTGCTCTCGTTCACGTGGATCTGCTATTACAAATTGTGCACGAAGATCTTCTTCATAGCTCAATGCTGACTGAATTTTGGTTTCTTTCCCCAAGAAACGATGACCACGGCTCACACGACCTCCCTTGATATCAAGGAAATCCAAATCAAACTCTTGCTCATCCAAGAGAACAATTAAGGTGTGAACAGGACGAATGTATTCAAAACTATTTCCAGCCCAGTGCATGCTGACAGGGAAAGTCAATGACTTCAAGACATCTACAACACCAGGAACAATTGCTTCAACTGCTTGACCAACTTCTTCCTTAGTGACATAGACATATTCTTCACCCTTGATTTCACGGAATTCAATATCTTCAACAGTCAATCCTTTTCCACGGACAAATCCTTGAGCTGCTTTGGTGAAGTTTCCATCACTATCCAAGGCAATTTTCTTTGCTGGCCCCTTGAAATCTTCTGTCAAATCAGACTGTTTGTCTGCAAGACCAGTTACACGAACAGCCAAACGACGTGGTGTTGAGAAGGTCTGAATAGCTTCAAAAGACAGGCGGTTTTCCTTGAGGAAGACTGCCATTTTTTCGCCTAGTTGTTTTTCACTTGGTGTGACAACATAGGCTGGTAATTCTTCAAGACCGAGTTCTACTAATAAGTTTTTTGTCATGTTTTTTCTCCGAAAAATATCTTTTTATTTTCCAGTTTGCCTTATGTGATTGGCACGCAAGCAACCAACTTCGTTGTTTCATTGCTAAAATTGGAGCCAAAAGTCTCCAATTTTGCCTAGTATCCTTAGTTTCACTAAGGATACCTTCATCACTGCGGCAACTGGTTCAGGGCTCACACTGTTCGCCCATTTTCGTAATTTGTCACTTTCTTTATTCCGCGTCTTCTGCTAAGAGTTTAGCTCGTGTTTCTTCATCCAAAAGTGGGTAGCCTAGGCGTTTGCGTTCTGCGACAAAGGTTTTGGCTACGACACGGGCCAAGTTACGGATACGAGCGATATAGCCTGCGCGCTCTGTTACAGATACGGCACCACGCGCATCAAGCAGGTTAAAGGTATGTGAACATTTGAGAACATAGTCATAGGCAGGGTGAACCAAACCTTCTTCCAAGGCACGACCAGCTTCTTTTTCAAACTTATCAAAGTTTTCCAGCAACATTTCTTGATCTGAAATTTCAAATGAATATTTTGAGTGCTCATACTCAGGCTGGATAAAGATTTCTCCATATTTTACACCATCAGCCCACTCGATATCATAGACAGAGTCTACTTCTTGAATGTAAGAAGCCAAACGCTCCAAACCATAGGTAACTTCCGCAGTCACAGGGCCAGTTGCCAATCCACCTACTTGTTGGAAATAAGTGAACTGAGTGATTTCCATCCCATCAAGCCAAACTTCCCAACCGAGACCTGCAGATCCAGTAGATGGGTTTTCCCAGTTGTCCTCAACAAAACGAATATCGTGTTCCAAAGGATTGATTCCCAATTTTTCCAAAGACTCAAGGTACAGTTCTTGGATGTTTGATGGAGAAGGCTTCATGACCACTTGGAATTGGTGGTGTTGGTAGAGACGGTTAGGGTTTTCCCCATAACGACCGTCAGCAGGACGACGTGATGGCTCCACATACGCTGCATTCCATGGCTCAGGACCGATAGCACGAAGGAAAGTGTAAGGACTCATTGTACCCGCACCTTTTTCATTATCATAAGCTTGCATAAGCATACAACCTTGGTCATTCCAAAATTGTTGCAAAGTCAAAATAATTTCTTGAAATGTTAATTTCTTAGACATTGTTTACTCCTTTTTATATAAATTACTTGCGACACGAGTCTGCCTCGTCGATCATACGAGGCAAGACGAGTTAGTACTGCGTCTAGCTCAGGCAATCTAGTGCTGAGCGTGAGGCAGTCCGACTATAAGGAGGTTTCTGCCACTGACGCAGTGGAAAGTCAATTTTTTAGACATTGTTTACTCCTTTAGTTTTTATATTTCTTTTTCAATTAATTTCTGCTGAACAAACCAATTTAACAAGGGTAGAGTTTTATCTGTATTTGCCCATAAATGATAAGAATCGAAGACCGCTTGTACACTACCTAGATTTTCTACCAACTTATCTATTGTCAAAAAACTACGCCAGTATTCGTAAAAAATACTTGCATAGTTCTTATCATAAGTCGAAGAACCAAAATCATTCAATGAATGCCAACCATACTTCTTCTGAAAAAGTTCTACAAGAGATTGATTACAAATTTTTTCCGCTTGAAATTCCTCTTCTGTCAAGAAATACTTGCGACTAATATATTCAACCATCCCCTCTTCGAACCAGATATAAGAGTCGTAACCATCAAAATCATCTAAAAAATGCTCCGACCAATGAGCTAACTCATGTCCTACAATCTGTAAGAGGAAATTTTCAGATAAAGAATGATAGTGACTTTCTATTGCTTGAGTTTGCTGAGAACACTCGTAGTCCATCAACTGATACAAATACAACTCTTTCCAAACAGCTAAATCAGGCGTCATAACCATTCGTCTATTATTTGTATAGGCTGGAACAGCACTTTCCCTAATAATCTGTGTAGCAGCATTAAAACTTGACCAAATAACAGCTTGCGGTAAATCACAGACTGCAAGTTCATTCTTTAAAAAAGATTGATAATCTTTCAACTTTTCTGTATTTCTTACTACAAAATCACAAAATGCAGCTAGTTGACTATCGTCTTTTACAAGATAAAAGTTTTCCACGTCTCTCCTTTCTTTCACACAATAGACTGAATAAGCAAAAGAACCGCATCCGACAATCCTAGGTTAATTTAACCTAGGGGCGTCAGAAACGCGGTTCCACCCTAATTTATTACTTCATTGTTTTTGAAAATACTACAGAAAGTGCCAGTTCATTATTTTGCCCTACTTGGCTCCCACTATCCCAAGCTCGCTTGAAGAACGCCATAAGACTTTCTTTCCTGCTGACTATTATATCAGAATTGTAACATACTGTAAATCAAAAACTATAGAAAGATGTATAGTATACTCTACTCACTTTTTGAGAAAGTTGCAAGTCCGATCACTGACAACAAGAGAGAAATTCCTGAAATACTTAGAATAATAGAAATCATGTTATTCTCACCAGTGGCTGGTAATTGTTTTCCTTCTTTGTTGACTGTAACTAAAAGCACTTTTTGACCACTTCCAGCTAGTGTTTTATTCTCATGCTTAGCTTCTATATTGGAATGATGTATTACAATTGATGTAGCTTTCTCAATTTTATCATTGCTAATTGAAGGCTTGATAGTTGAGACTTGTCTATTGTGACTTACTAATTTAACAGGTTTCACTTGAAAAACCGGCTTAACTGGTGCAACTGGTTTGGTTGGAATCTCTACTTTATTAGCCTTAAGTTTTACAGCCGTCTCTTTTAGAGCATTGATTACTGCATTAATTTCTTCTTGACTAGCTTCTGCATTTTCCAAAAGTAGCTTAGCTTTGTTGAAAATAAGATTATATGCATCTTTCTCCTCTTTACCAGCTGTCAAAAATCTTGGATCTTTGTCTTGGAACTTCACTTCATCCACGATAACATTTTTTAGGCTCATGAAATCTGTTTCTTTCCCATTCAGCTGGTCTTGTGCTTTCAAGAAAGCGGTCAATAGACGGTCGATTTCATCTTGAGTTATCAAATCTTTTGTAATTAATAATGCCAAGAGTTTAAATTCACGATCATATTGACCTTTGAGTTCTTGATTAGAATTTATATATTTACCTTTTTTAACTGTCTCAGCATATGCTTTAATAGCATTCTTCAATGATGTGATATCAGATTCCTTACCATCCAATGTTTGCATAGCAGACTCTAAAGCCTTAACAATTTGGTCAATTTTATCTTGGTTAAGTTTACTTCCCAATGCTAGTTGCGCATCTTTGACACTTTGATCAAAAATCTCTTTTAACTTCTGTTTTGTATTATAATATCTCGGAGTTTTAACTACTTCCATTTGTTTATTTAAAGCTGCAATCAAAGCTAACTTAGAAACAACTGAAAGTGACAAAACATTATTTTTACCAAACAGAACTTTAAATGGTTGAAGATTATCAAGTAATTCATAACCGTTGGATAGATTTACAAGAACCTTATATTCACCAGTAACCACTTTCTTACCGTAAGAATGTTTACCATATGTTTCAGCTGGCAAGACTTGACTCTGACCGTCTTCACCTACTAAAGTAATCGTTGTAGTTCCAGGAACAGCTTGATTAAAGCCAACCGTTACTGGGGCATATTTCATTTTGTTAGCCAAGAAGGTAATAGTTTGAAAACTATTTTCTTTCGTTAAATCAAATTCCTTAGATAGAGCACTCACAAATTTCAACTCTGTACGGTCATAGCTAAAAATTTCTGCAACATAATGCCCAAATTTCAAGAAATTAATATCTTTTGACTTATCAACGGTTACATATTGACCTTCGCTATTTTTAATGCGATAAACATAAGTTGTATCAATCTCATCCTTGGTTTTATTGTTTAGTATAGCAATTTTTACACGACCACTATTTTCTTCACCTACAAGATCTTTGAGAGATATAAAATCTACATTTCCCGCAAAGTCTTCTACATAATAGAAGATTTTCGATTTATCAACGTTCTTAGGAAGTGTATAACTACCATCTTCATTTTGTTTGATAATTTGATACTGTTCGATTTCTGAATCTGTCGCCTCTCTATTTTCAGAAGGACGAATATAAAAGACTTTTTCTAGAAGAATTCCACCATTTCCGACATCCTGAGGTTTGCGAGCTATAAATTGTTCTTGATCTTCTTGAGAACGAATATATCCCGAAGTAATCAGAGGTTTTTGTGTATCGATTTGAATTTTAAATGTTGTATATTGTTCCTCAGCTCCAGGGACATCTGGCTTATAACTAATAACATAGTCATAAATTCCATCAGAAACTCGATTTCCATTAGAATCCTGTCCTCCCCAAGCTGTTTTATCTACAATATAACTTCTTGGATTTCTAGTATCGCCATCAAAATAATTTTTTACAAGGTCTGTTGGACGACTTTGCCAAATAGGCTGACTGTGTGTTGTATCCGAAGAAGCATAAACTGTCGCACGAAGATTTACCAAGTTTCTATAGACAAGAGTTTTAAACTGAACAGAATCTTTATTACCATCCTCATTTGGCGAGATAGCAAGGCGGATGTTCCCCTTTTCATCTAATTGAAGATGGTATTTTCCTTCAGCATCTTGTTTCACTCCGAGTACAGTCACTCGATTTCCTTGACGCTCTGCTTTTAAAACATTTACATCATTTTCAGAACTTGTTAAATAAGTTGCATCGTCTGAAGGTGAAATTCCTGGATTATCTTTATCAATTTCAGAGTAAAATCCACTGTTTCCTTCCTTAATCAATTGATAAATTGGTTTTTCAATTGCAGGTAGATTTTGGAATTCTCCCTTAAATCCCATAAATGGTAAACCAATAACAGAACCATCATCTGCAGGATTGACAAATCTAACAAATCCTTCTAGAAAATATCCATTTGGCATTATTTTGCTAAGTTCTTCAGTAAACTTACTTGTATCTACACTAACTGTTACCGTCTTCGTACTATGAGCTTTCACAGTTACTTCAGGCCAAACTGTTTCAGTTAGTTTTCGTGGACGGAGAGTGAATTTCCCTTCTTCAACTTCGTCCGTATTTGTATTTACAATCATCTTCAATGTTTGGTCTTTATCCGAAATATTATGAATTGTAACTTCAAAGGTAAATTTATCACCAACATTGCCAAGAGTAACACTTGGATAGTTATTCGCACCTATTACAAATAAATCTGTGCTTGTTGCCGCCATCGTGTCAACTACGCCCGCACCTTGCTGACGTGGAGAAGTATAGGCTCCAGTTTGTTTATTAAAATGTGGTTTTGCAGTAGACATAATTAAAGCTTTTACAATCTCTGAAATTTGACTAGCTGATAATTCAGGATGTTTTTTCGCTAAATATTCTTTGACTAATGCTGCGACACCAGCTACATGAGGAGCCGCCATACTTGTTCCACTGATACTTCCATAGCTATTATCGTTAAATGATGAATAGATATTTCCACCAGGTGCAGTAACATCTGGTTTCAATTGTCCATCAGTTGTAACTCCCCAACTTGAAAAATCTGATAATTGGTCTGCAACGTCTGATTTACGATTATCCATCTTGTGATTAAAGACAATTTTATACTGACCAGACTTAAGAATTTCACCATAATGTTTTGAAATAAAGACAGATGGGATTTTCTTAGCATCACCTGTAACAGACATACTAACATTTGCACCTTCAACGTTGTTATAAATTAAAACTCCAGCTGCACCGTGTTTAAGAGCATTTTTAATCTTATCAGAAAAATTAATTTTACCACGTTGAATCAGTGCTAACTTGCCTCTTACATCAATATTAGCAAAATCTTCTTCACGACCAATACCTGCTGCTACATATTCGTATTCTTTCCCTTTTTCAAAATCTTTTTCTGTTTCAGGTCTATTAAAATCAAACTTACCATAATCAAGGGTAGCGTCATTTTCTAAACCTTTTACTTCAAAGACTTCAGTAGTTAGAATTTTATTATTAATCGAAGCAACAGAAATTGAATCTTCTACTGTAGAAGGATTTCCTACGAGACCATAATCAGGATTTGCTGCCAATGGTTGTGAAAAACCTCTACCGAAAGTATTACTATTACCAGCAGCAATAACAACAGATACTCCTTTAGCGCGTGCTCTTTTTACTGCATCAATGATATCTGAACCTGCATCTACCGTTGAACCCGCACCTGCACCCAAACTCATATTGATCACATCTGCACCTAGTGCAACTGCATCATCAATAGCTTTTACATAGAGGGCAGATGCTGTAGTTTTATCTCTGTCTGAAAAAACTCTCATAAACATAATTTGAGCTTCTGGCGCCACCCCATAAACCTTCTCAGAATTCGGGGCTTTATTAACAGGATTTCCAGCTACAATCCCAGTAACATGCATTCCATGAGACTCTTTTTCAGCTTCTTTTATATTATCAGTTCCATCAAAGTAATCATAAGCATATACTACTTTATCACTGTACCATTTCCCATAGTCAATACCAGCAGCCTTTTTAGCTTTTTCGATATCATCCTGATTTTTAAATTTCGCCTTTGACGGATCAGAAATACGCAAAACCTCATGATTCAAATCAAGACCTGAATCTATAACAGCGACTACAGTTCCTTGTCCTTTATGTCCTGCTTCCCAGGTTTTAGGGACAGTAATAATTTCATTACTGGAGATACTGTTTGGCTTTTCTTTATGTCCACCTTGAGATAACGACTGTGATTGGATGCTTTCTGAAGAAGAATTACTTTTCACTGCTGATTCTTCATTCTTCTCTTCACTTTTTATAGCAGTCGTTTCTTTCTGTATGGTTACATTCTTATCTGACTTATTATCTCTATATTCTATAGAATCATCTTGTTTTAATGACTCTGTCACTTCTGTTTTTTCCTTCGAAGAAGAATTTAGAGCATTCTTGTCAGCCGTGACTGGCGGTGCGAGCTTATTTGAATCATCTAATTTATTAGTCATTACAGCATGTGTAACTTGATTGGATGCTTCAAATTTTCCCTCATCGGCACTAACCTGTGCGAAAGCAAATCCGAATGCAAAGACCGTTAGCAGAAAAATCGTTGCTACTTGGTACTTTTTATGACAAAAATCTTTGCAATCTCCCATAAAATCACTCCTTTTTATTTAAATTAAAAGTATTATATACTAAATTATCAGAAAATTCTATCAAAAACTTATTTTGTAACAAAATTGTAATATTAACCAATCCTATCATGAGATTTAAACATAAAAAAATTTAGCCTCGATTAATACAAGACTAAATTTATTTATTGAAAAATTACTTACGATTTAATTAGTTATTAAGCAAAAATCTTACTGATCACGGTCATAGAATAGTTCATGTGCTTTTAATCGTGAACTAAGCATTTCAGGAACTGTGACAAAGTGATATCCTTGCTCTTTTAGATAATCTATAATCTTTGGTAAAGCATTCACTGTTTCAGCATGGATATCATGCATTAAGATAATCGAACCATTACGAACTTGACGTTGAATCTCTGTCAAAATAGATGCTTCATTTTTACTCTTCCAGTCCAGACTATCGACATCCCACATAATAAAGCTCAAATCGAGGCTATTGCGAATGTCGTCTGTAATGGCTCCATAAGGGGGGCGCATAAGTTTGGAGCTAGACCCCAACACTTTAGTTAGCGCATCTTCAGTATCAGTAATCTGTTTTTTAGCTTCATCAAGCGAAAGTTTTGAAAGCACTGGATGGCTCCAACTATGGTTTCCAATGATATGGCCATCTGCTTTCATGCGTTTCAAAATCTCTTCATTGCCAGAAACATTCTTACCTAAAACAAAGAAAGTTGCCTTGATACCATACTTAGAAAGAGTATCTAATGCTTGATTTGTTGTTGCAGGATTTGGTCCATCATCAAAAGTCAAGGCTACTACTTTACGATTTTTCTTTTCATAATAAGCCTTATATAGCTCTGCATCCTTATCTGATAAATAAGAGGACTGAATAACTTCAAAGAAACTAGATACTGGCAAGGCAATCTCGTCCAGATTTTCAACTGACTGACTTGGATATAGGATAATTTGACTATCCTTGTAATCAAAGTTCCATGCAGACAAGTCTTGGTCAGACAAGCCTTTAACAAGCTGCTCAATCTTTTCTTGTTCTAATTTCTTATCCTGTAAGAAAGAGGTGATTTCTTTTAACAGCTTCTCTTTAGCCTTACTAGCATCTGAAAATAGTTGATCAAGGGTAAAAGGTTTACCATCTTCGGTCAAATGCACTTTCGCTAGACTAGTTTTTTCAGTCTCTTCAACTTTTGACGAAGTTAAATCATAGACTTGTTTCATCACACTATGATCTACAATCCCTTTCAAAGTCGAATCCTGTTTCTCTGTATAATAAAAAACTAGATTTTCCTTGTCTTCCAGATTTTCCTTAATATCCTTTGTCATGATTTCTTTTATAGACGAAATCACTTGCTCCCCTTGGAGAGGATAATAGGCAATCACTTCGGCTTGTCCCTTACGAAAATGATCTTTCTGATTTCCCTCACTCAATTGATCATCTTTCTCTTTTTTGAGCGATTCAATCTTTTGCTCAAAACTTTGCTTTGTATATATTTTATATCCAATAATTGAACCGAGAACGCAAATACTTACTGAAAAGATAGCTACCAGAGCTATTAAACCGATTCTCTTTTTATCGTGCTCAACACGTTTTGCTCTACTTTTATCCATAGAGATATCATATCAAATTCAGGCTATAATTTCAATGAGAAATAAGTACTATCACTCGTTTTGAACAAAAAAATAGACTCCATAATATCTATAGGGGATTTACCCACTACAAATATTACAGAGGCTTTTATTATGTTAGAAACGAATCGTCTCACGTGTTTTTTCGTATGAAGTAACAAAACGGTTGGTTACACCAGGTTCTGCAACTTCCAAAGCTTGCGAAATCTTATCAAATGAAGCATGGTAATCAAATTCTTTTTCAAAAATTTCTAATGATTCATTAAAGGCTTCTTGAATTCGTTCATCAAATGAGCGGTAACGGTTCGAATACTGTAGTAATTGTTCTGTCAATGTTGCATATTGAACAATATTATAGGTTTCTTCTTCAAGTGCTTCCATATTATTTGTTGTAATTTCAAGCATACGGTTCACAGCTTCAATATTGACCTGGGCTTCTTCTAGTTCAGACATCAACTCTTCAGTATGATTACTTGCTGTGAAGAACAACTGTAAGAAATTCTGAGGAATACCTGGAAGATTACGTTTTTCCATATATCTCTTAATTGTATGAAGACGATTAACATAAACATTTGCCTTCTGGCGAGCATTGATATCATCTTTTTCAATCTGAGCAAGACGTTGACTAACCGCAACTTGTTCATCTTCAATTTCCTTCAAAGTCGCTTGTAAGTTTTCCAAACGATCTTCAAGGAATGAATAAGGTTCAGAATGTTCCTCTTGTTCAGAAGTTAGTTCCAATACAGATTCTTCTAAAGATTCTAACTCAGCTTGTAATCTATGAACATGACTAACATCCGTTTCAGATAGTAGGTAATTGTTACTCAATCGTTGAATATCTTCCACTAAAACAGCATTACTATCTTTCATGTGTTTCAAATATGTAGGAAGGGTTGCAACTAAGCCTTCAACTACTTTTTGAGCGGCGATTTCTCGTGTAAAGATATCATAGAGTGCATTGATTTCTTCTTGAACTTGAGTATTTTCATACTCAGCATTATCCAACTCTAATTGTGCAATATTTTCGTGGTTTTTCTTCAAAGCTTCATAAAGCAATTGGAAGCGAGATTCAATATCCGTTTCAGCA
Organism: Streptococcus mitis; assembly: GCF_965111735.1. Lineage (GTDB taxonomy): Bacteria > Bacillota > Bacilli > Lactobacillales > Streptococcaceae > Streptococcus > Streptococcus mitis_DR. Next base: position 678,678 of record NZ_OZ217346.1, on the reverse strand, counting down.
AAATGATAGTTAGCGTCTAAAAGCTTACGGTAACCGTCTTCCAAATCTTCCAATTGATCAGGTAGCTCTTTAGATAATGTTTTTACAATCTCTGGCAGGCGGTCAACAATGTGACTCAAAGCCAAGATATGATTTTCAGCATTATCCAAAATTACAGCAGCTTCTACTGGGTCACCTGAAGTATTTAAAGTAACAAACTGAGAAAACTCTGATTGGATATTTTCCAATTGTTTTTCGATTTCAGATAAACCTTGGCCATATTCTTCAGAATGATCAGCAACTCTGTGTTGTAACTCTTCAAACAAATCCAAGGTATGAAGAACACGACCGCTGTTTTTAGATTCTTGTTTCTCCAAATCTGCCAAGGCATTGCGAATTGCCGCAATATCTTCTTCAATCAAGGTAATTTGGCTCTCGATTTGGTCAATTTGATGACTAGCCTTAAAAAAACGGAATGAATTGTTATAACCTTCTGCCTCGAAAAGATTATTTTCGATATCGGCAAAAGAGTTAAGAGATAGGTCAACCCATTTTTGGTTCCATTCACGGAAAGTCACTTGACTTTGTCCAATCAAGTGCATATCTTTTACAGCTTCAACTTCATCATTAACTGGAAGATTGTACAGCTCTTCTTTTTTCTCTTCTAAAATTGCTAATTTACTTTCATTGCGTTTCCGTACATAAATTGCTATAGCATATGAAATCAGCAATATAATTGCAATTGCAATTATAAGATATACTACTAGACTACCAGACATATTAAACTCCTTTTTAACTTGAAACAATCGTAATGATTATATCATATTTTTTAGACCAAGGGAACTACTTCTCCCGATTTTTTAGACATCAAGTGTACTATAGACGGCATTTTCTTCGATAAATTCACGACGAGGCTCTACTCGATCCCCCATCAACATATCAAAGATTTTATCTGCTTCTGCAGCATCGTCCACAGAAACTCTTGCCATTAAGCGATGTTCGGGATCCATGGTTGTTTCCCACAACTGGTGATCATCCATTTCACCCAAACCTTTATAACGCTGAATGGTTGGTTTGGCACGTCCTTCACTATGGCGGGCCAAGGCTTCTTGGAGTTTAATTTCTTGATCCGCTCCTGGCTGGATATATTCTTTAATCTCGCTTCCAACCTTGACACCATAGATTGGAGGTTGGGCAATATAAACATAACCAGCTTCTAGTATTGGTTTCATATAACGATAAATCAAGGTTAGAAGAAGAGTACGAATATGGGCTCCATCGACATCGGCATCGGTCATCAAAACGAGCTTTTGGTAACGGGCTTTTGAAACATCGAATTCTGCACCAAATCCAGTTCCCATCGCTGTGAAAAGACTACGAATTTCTTCATTAGCAAGAATCTTATCCATACTTGCTTTTTCAACGTTCAAAATCTTACCGCGAATTGGAAGGATAGCCTGGAACTCACGGTTACGACCAGATTTGGCTGATCCACCCGCTGAGTCTCCTTCGACGATAAAGAGTTCTGTTTCCGCAGGATTGTTAGAAGAACAGTCTGCTAATTTCCCTGGAAGGTTGGAAATTTCCAAACCAGATTTTTTACGAGTGACTTCACGCGCACGCTTGGCAGCCACACGAGCCTTAGCAGCCAGAATTCCTTTTTCTACAATGCGTTTTGCAATTTGAGGATTCTCCATAAGGAAATCAGAGAAGGCATCGCTGAAGAGACGATTGGTAATCTTGACCACCTCGCTATTTCCCAATTTGGTCTTGGTTTGTCCTTCAAACTGTGGATTTGGGTGTTTAACTGAGATAACAGCAGTTAATCCTTCACGAACATCTTCCCCTGTTAGGTTGTCTTCATTGTCTTTCAGTAACTTATTTTTACGAGCATAATCGTTGATAACACGTGTCAAGGCTGTACGGAAACCTTGTTCATGCGTTCCACCTTCATGGGTATGAATATTATTGGCGAAACTCATGACATTTTCATGGTAACCCGTTGTGTACTGCATGGCTACTTCAACCGTGATATCATCCATTTCACCATCTGTGTAAATTGGTGTATCAAAGATAACATCCTTGTTCTCGTTGATATATTCAACGTAGCTAGCAATCCCACCTTCATAGTGGTAATGCTTAGTTTGTTCTAGCCCCTCACGCTTATCTGTGATGGAGATTTGAAGACCACGGTTTAGAAAGGCCAACTCTTGAATCCGTTTATTTAATTTATCAAAATCAAAGGTTGTTGTTTCAGTGAAAATTTCTGGATCCGGTGTAAAGTGAACTGTTGTTCCCGTTTTATCCGTATCTCCAACCACCTCAAGGTCTGCGACAACATGACCACGACGGTATTCTTGGTAATGAATTTTACCATTTTTGTGGACATGAACGTCTAATTGAGTTGAAAGGGCGTTAACAACTGAGGACCCCACTCCGTGAAGACCACCTGAGACCTTATATCCGCCACCGCCAAACTTTCCTCCAGCGTGAAGAACAGTAAAGACAGTCTCAACGGCAGGTCGACCTGTTTTTTCCTGAATATCGACTGGGATACCACGTCCATCATCAACAACTGTAATCGAATTATCTGGCTCAATAAAGACTTGAATATGGCTAGCAAATCCTGCCAAGGCCTCGTCAATTGAGTTATCAACAATTTCCCAGACTAGATGGTGAAGACCTTCTTTTGAAGTTGACCCGATATACATCCCTGGACGCATACGAACAGCCTCTAAGCCCTCTAAAACTTGAATTTGACTGGCATCATAATCTTGTGCCTGCAGATTTTTGATTTCTTCTGTCATCTTATTCCTTTTTCTTACATGTCTAATACTTGTCTTAAATTCACGATACTGGTAAACAAGTGGGTAGCTAGTCCTGCAGCTTGCCCGGCTTCGATATCAATCGGTCGATCACCAATGACAAGGCCTGAACTAATTTGATATTTTTCTCTTAAATAAATCATGGATTCAGGATCTGGTTTTCTCTTAAAGCCTGAGTTAGAAGTCACCACTTCTGTAAAATAAGCTGCTATAGAGGTTTTTTCTAAAATTTCCAAGACCTGATCATTTCGATGAGAAACCAAAAAATGACGGCCACCTTGATTGGAGATATCTTTCAATAAATCAGAAACTCCATCAAACAAAATCGGATGTTCAAGCTCTCTGGCTTCATTTTCCTTATATTTTTCTAAAAAATTCTCTAAGTTGGGAGCGAATGTCTCAATCGCAAAATCAGTAGAAACCTTTAAAGCCTGATAGACACTGTCATGGTCTTGTGTGATGCCATACAGAGCTAAAGTTTCAACAAATGCAGCTGTTGAAGTTTCATAGTTATCCAGTAAAGTTCCACCTAAATCCCAGATATAATCGTGATATTTCATACCCTTCATTATAGCATTTTTTTATGAAAAAAGCGATGATTTCCCTGAGTTTTCCACATAAAAAATGCTCTATGATATTTATATAGGATAAATCTCTTATAGATCTTATGAAACCTATTTTCTTGTAGAAAAAAGTCCCATAAGATCTATAATGAAAAGCAACCAAACCATCATTAGAGAGAATCATATGGAACAATTATATTTTAACACAAAACTACTTGATATAAAAAATCCTAATATCCAATTTATGGATGTTATTAATAGGGGGTAACTTCTCAAAGTAACTTCCACTTGACTGGTATTGAGCCTAGCTTTTCATTAATCTCTATTTTATATGTAAAGTTGGCTACAAATAGCTAAACAAAGCTAACTTACAAAACCTTACTCAAGAAGTCTTTAGTCCGTTGTTCTTGGGTTTGTTCAAAAATCTGTTCAGGTGTTCCATCTTCAACAACTACACCGTCTGCCATAAAGATGACACGGTCTGCCACCTCACGAGCAAATCCCATTTCATGTGTTACGATAACCATGGTCATTCCTGACTTGGCTAAGTCTTGCATAACAGCCAACACCTCACCTACCATTTCAGGGTCCAGGGCTGAAGTTGGCTCGTCAAAGAGCAAAACATCTGGTTCCATAGCTAAACCACGCGCAATAGCAATCCGCTGTTGCTGACCACCTGACAAACTCTGTGGATAAGCAGTTGCCTTATCTGGTAAACCAACTTTTTCCAAAAGTTCCTGAGCTCTCTTCTCTGCAACTTCCTTACTTTCACCTTTGGTCTTGATAGGAGACAAGGTGATATTTTCCATCACAGTCATATTAGGAAAGAGATTAAATTGTTGGAAAACCATGCCCATCTTCTCACGCATAGCAAACAGGTCATTCTTCTTGTCCGTAATATCAACTCCCTCAAAGATAACCTTCCCATTGGTTGCTTCTTCCAACAAATTCATAGAACGAAGCAAGGTAGATTTCCCGCTTCCCGAAGGACCGATGATAACGACAACTTCTCCACGTTTAATCTCGAGGTTGATGCCCTTCAATACTTCATTCTTTCCAAATGATTTATGTAAATTTTCAATTTTTATCAAGGTTTCTGTCATTATTTCTTATCTCCTTGTCCCATACGTTTTTCAAAAGCTTTCAAGGCTACTGTCAAAATAGAAGTCATAATCAAGTAATAAAAGGCTGCAAATAAAAGTGGTGTTAAAGGTAGATAGGTTGTTGTAGAAACTGTTGTAGCCCCATTCCACAACTCCATAACACCGATAGCTGATAAGAGGGAACTATCCTTGATAATAGTGATAAATTCGTTCCCCAATGCTGGCAAAATATTTTTGATAGCTTGTGGCAAAATCACATAGCGCATCGCATTTTTAGGACGAATCCCTAAAGAATAGGCCGCCTCTAACTGCCCCTTAGGAACCGCATTAATCCCAGCCCGAACAGTCTCAGAAACATAAGCACCACTGTTCATAGAAATAATCAAAATCCCTGGAATCAGACGAGAAAGGTCAACACCTAAAATCCCAACCTGAATAGTCGGAGCATTGATATGCATAAGAGCAAAGGCAATCATAATCTGAACCATCATTGGCGTCCCGCGGAAAATCCAAACGTACAAGTTGGCTAGCCAAACAAGCGGTTTAAACTTTGAACGTTGCCCAAAAGCCAAGACAACACCCAAAATAGTTCCCAAAAAGACAACACAGATAGAAATGAGAACCGTCACAACAGCCCCATAGTTAAAATAAGGTAAATACTTAGGTAAAAAAGAAAAATTCATAGTCACACTGCTTTCTAAAATAGAATACTGTATGATTATAACATCAATTGAATTAAAATTCAAATCTTTTGTCTAATTTATTCAAAAAAACTTTAAGCTAGTAGAATTAGCGAGAAATCTTAGTTTTTTCTAGGCAAGTTGGCCTCCTTTATGGTAAAATAGTAACGATAAGAAATGAAGGAGAATCAAAATGGAATCACATTTGGTTAGAATCATCAACCGCCTTGAAGCAATGGCAAAAGACGGCGGAAATTTAAAACGTAATTTTGAACGCGAAGGAGTTGTTGTTGCAGAAGTTGCATACAGCCACGACGAAGAAAACGGATCAATCTTTACCCTTCGTGATGTAGAAGCTCGCGAAACTTATACGTTTGACAGCATTGACTTGATTGCAATGGAGATTTACGAACTCCTTTACTAATACAAAACAAGCTGGGATTACACCCTGCATGTCTAACCAAAATCCTTTTTGTCTCACAAATAGGATTTTTTTATAGTCCAAATCCACAAATATTTTCATTATAACAACTTCTCAAAGCCTCAATCTTTTTACTTGCTTTACACCCCAATCCTGTTATAATGAGAGTATAGAAATTTGACTATTATTGACCTTTGTACAGGTCAAGCTAAAGAAAGAAATGAGGTAGATGTATGCTTTGTCAAAACTGTAAAATCAATGACTCAACAATTCATCTTTATACCAATCTCAATGGAAAGCAAAAACAAATTGACCTCTGTCAAAACTGCTATAAGATTATCAAGACAGATCCTAACAATAGCCTCTTTAAAGGTATAACTGATCTGAACAATCGTGACTTTGATCCTTTCGGTGATTTCTTCAATGACCTAAATAATTTTAGACCTTCTAGCAATACTCCTCCGACTCCCCCAACCCAATCAGGTGGAGGTTACGGTGGAAATGGCGGTTATGGTTCCCAAAATCGTGGACCTGCTCAAACTCCTCCACCAAGCCAAGAAAAAGGCCTACTGGAAGAATTTGGTATCAACGTAACTGAAATTGCCCGTCGTGGAGATATAGATCCCGTTATTGGACGCGATGATGAGATTATCCGTGTCATTGAGATTCTCAATCGCAGAACCAAGAATAATCCTGTTCTTATCGGTGAACCTGGTGTCGGAAAAACTGCCGTTGTCGAAGGTCTAGCTCAGAAAATCGTTGATGGTGATGTTCCACATAAACTCCAAGGCAAACAAGTCATCCGTCTGGATGTGGTTAGCTTGGTTCAAGGAACGGGTATTCGAGGACAATTTGAAGAACGCATGCAAAAACTCATGGAAGAAATTCGCAAACGTGAGGATATTATCCTCTTTATCGATGAAATCCATGAAATTGTCGGTGCTGGTTCTGCAGGCGATGGCAATATGGATGCAGGAAATATCCTCAAGCCAGCCCTTGCTCGTGGGGAACTGCAACTGGTCGGTGCCACTACCCTCAATGAATACCGTGTCATTGAAAAGGATGCTGCCCTAGAGCGTCGTATGCAACCTGTCAAAGTCGATGAACCAACAGTGGAAGAAACAATCACTATCCTCAAAGGCATTCAAAAGAAATACGAAGACTACCACCACGTTCAGTATACCGATGCTGCAATTGAAGCAGCTGCAACTCTGTCCAATCGCTACATCCAAGATCGCTTCTTGCCCGACAAGGCCATTGACCTCCTAGATGAAGCGGGTTCTAAGATGAACTTGACCTTGAATTTTGTGGATCCTAAAGTGATTGATCAGCGCTTGATTGAGGCTGAAAATCTCAAATCTCAAGCTACACGAGAGGAAGATTTTGAGAAGGCTGCCTACTTCCGCGACCAGATTGCCAAGTATAAGGAAATGCAAAAGAAAAAGGTCACAGACCAAGATACTCCTATTATCAGTGAGAAAACCATTGAGCACATTATCGAGCAGAAAACCAACATTCCTGTTGGCGATTTGAAAGAGAAAGAACAATCTCAACTCATCCATCTAGCTGAAGACCTCAAGTCTCATGTTATTGGACAGGACGATGCAGTTGATAAGATAGCCAAAGCTATTCGCCGTAATCGTGTCGGTCTCGGTACGCCTAACCGTCCAATTGGAAGCTTCCTCTTTGTCGGACCAACTGGTGTCGGTAAGACAGAACTTTCCAAACAACTAGCTATCGAACTCTTTGGTTCTGCTGACAGTATGATTCGCTTTGATATGAGTGAATATATGGAAAAACACAGTGTAGCTAAATTAGTTGGTGCCCCTCCAGGTTATGTTGGCTACGATGAGGCTGGGCAATTAACTGAAAAAGTCCGGCGTAATCCCTACTCTCTTATTCTCTTAGATGAAGTAGAGAAAGCTCATCCAGATGTCATGCATATGTTCCTTCAAGTCTTGGACGATGGTCGTTTAACAGATGGACAAGGACGTACCGTCAGTTTTAAGGATGCCATTATTATCATGACTTCAAATGCTGGGACTGGTAAAGCCGAAGCCAGCGTTGGATTTGGTGCTGCTAGAGAAGGACGTACCAATTCTGTTCTCGGTGAACTCGGTAACTTCTTTAGCCCAGAGTTTATGAACCGTTTTGATGGTATTATCGAATTTAAGGCTCTCAGCAAGGACAACCTCCTTCAGATTGTCGAGCTTATGCTAGCAGACGTTAACAAACGTCTTTCAAGTAACAACATTCATTTAGATGTAACTGACAAGGTCAAGGAAAAATTAGTTGACCTCGGTTATGATCCAAAAATGGGGGCACGCCCACTTCGTCGTACTATTCAAGACTATATTGAGGACGCAATCACTGACTACTACCTTGAAAATCCAAGCGAAAAAGACCTCAAGGCAGTTATGACCAGCAAGGGCAAGATTCAAATTAAGTCTGCCAAAAAATCTGAAGTAAAAACTTCTGAAAAAGAAAAATAGATCCTATAGAAAAGAGCCTGAGACAAAATAGTTCTCAGCCACAAAAAAGCTAGAGATTTCCAATTGCGGAACTGTACTGACCCCAAAAAGTTAGACAATTAATTTATCCGAAGGATTTAGTTCTGTATTGCACAGGGCTAAGTCCTTTTAGTTTGACTTTAATTCGTTTGTTGTTGTAGTAATCAATGTAGTCCACAATAGCTTGTTCAAGGTCTTCTAAAGACCTAAAGTGCTTCTCATAACCATAAAACATTTCAGATTTCAAAATGCCAAAGAAGGACTCCATCATGCCATTGTCTGGGCTGTTGCCCTTGCGTGACATGGATGCTTGAATTCCCTTACTCTCTAGGAACCGATGATAAAAATCGTGTTGGTATTGCCAGCCTTGATCGCTATGGAGAATCGTATGCTCGTAGTGTTTCTCTGTAAAGGCCTGGTTTAACATAGCTTTCACTTGTTCTAAGTTTGGTGAAGTTGAAAGATTATAGGCGATAATTTCGCTATTAAATCCATCTAAAACTGGCGATAAATAGAGTTTCTGTGTGCTATTTGGAATGGCAAACTCTGTCACATCCGTATAGCACTTTTCCATTGGCCTTGATGCTTCAAACTGACGTTGAATGAGATTCTCTGCTTTCTTACCAATCTCTCCTTGGTAGGAAGAATACTTTCGTTTCCGGCGAATTCGAGCTGTTAAACCAAGGACTTTCATCAGACGTTGGACCTTCTTATGGTTTACTATATGACCACGATTCCTCAATTCAAGAGTAACTCTACGATAGCCATAATTTCCTTTATGGTCATTATAAATGGCCTGAATTTCGGTTTTAAGCTCTTTATCTTTATCAAGCCCATCCAGTTGTTTCAACTGATAATAGTAAGTTGAGCGAGCTAAACGTGCTGTTTCAAGAAGTAAATCTAGTCGAAATCCTCCTGAAGCCATTTCTCTAATTGTCTCTGCCTTTCTCGCTCTAAGGCTTCGTCCCTGTCTTCCAGCTCTTTTAACTTTTTTAGGTAGGCCACCTCAGTCCGTAAGCGTTCATTCTCCTCTTGGAGTCGCTCTAGTTCTGTCATTTCTTCCCAGGTTTTCTTCCGTTTACGTCCCATTTTAGGTACTCTCCCTCTTGTTTTCTCAACAATAGTATACCCGTTTTTCTTGTATTGTGCTAGCCAATTAAGAAGTATCGTACGACTTGGGAGGCCATATTCAAGAGAAACTCTATCTTTAGTCCAGCCTTCATGTAAGACTTTATTAATCATTTCTTGTTTTAAATGAGGAGAATAGTAACGATTTTTTCCTTTTTTGACGAACTCTATTCCGTAACGATCAATCAATTTAATCATGTACCTAATATTAGAATTATTTATCCCAAATTTATTTGAAAGCTTCTCTAAGCTATATCCTTGTTTTCTAAGTTCATAGATCTGAACTTTATCATCATAAGTTAATTTCATAATAAAAACACCCCAAAAGTTAGATTTTTTCTGTCTAACTTTTGGGGTGCAGTTCAAACTCTAGCTTTTTAATTTTGAGTCGTTCTCTTATTGTATTTGAGGAGGTTATTGGCCATAAGTATCAATCCCATGTCAATTCTCACTTGACGCTTCCCTCTCAGATTACATCTCTTGTAACCCAAACAAGCCTTTATCTGCCCAAAGACAGGTTCCACATCAATCTTACGTTGAGCGAAAATCTGTCTTCCTTCGGGAGATAAAAGCGCCTGACATTCTTTAGCTTTCAAGTTTTGATAGCGTCCGTTCATATACAGTCCCTTTTGAGGGGCTGATTCAGGTTCATCAGCGTAGTAAACCTTGATTTCCTGTTGAAAGTCCGTCTGTGTTTTCTGATGTTTGATATGGTGAAAACGATAATACCAGCTATCAGGATGTGTGTAGCTATCCTCCTTGTCATCATAGTGCCAATTCGCTAAGTTTCTAGCTGACTGTTTATACCCTCTCTTCTGTTCCTTGTCAAACATGGCATATTTAATCAGATGGTTCACCCCCTTTTCATCTAAACGAAGGAGGTTCTCTTCACTTCCATATCCAGCATCTGCAACAACTGTCTTCAAGTCATGCGGATAGGTTTCAAGGAATGGCAGAAGAGTCTTGGTGTCTGTCGCTTTCTTCCACACAAAACTATACTTGTTGGCATTGACTTCAATCTTAGTACCATCAATAAACAGACAATCTAAGGTCACTAACTCTTCCATTTTTAAACGAAGATTGAGGTCCATGAAAAGATTACGTATGAGTTCTTCCATCCCTTCAGCGACTCGAAAACGATTGATGGTGCGATAGCTGACAACCAACGGTCCTGTTAGGTATTGCATAGCGAGGTTTTCAATCATCATTTTTTCGATTTTTCGTCCAGAGAAAATCCCTTGTGAATAGGCAAATAGAAGAGTAGCTATAAGCATTTTAGGGTGATAAGACGGGCGACCAAAGGCATGATAGAAGGCATGGAAGTGACAATCCTCCAAAGTATTCACCACTTTTTCAATAGTAAAGACGAGATGGTCTTGTGGTAAGAAAGAACTGATTTCTAGTGGTAAAGTTGTTTGATTTTTGTTATAGTGAATATGCATGGGATAACCTTTCTAAATGGTTTATTGTGCAATTCTATTTTATCAAGACTATCGCAACCATGCAAAAAAGCAACGGCAAATCCGCTGCTTTTTTGGAGATAAGAGACTATTGTCCCAGACTCTAAACAGAAACACTACATTAAAGACTGCAAATTGCTCTTAAAAATGGTATAATGATAAAGTTATATAGTCCCGATAAGATGGTAGGTATTTATCATTAATAGTTTTCCTATCAGTACTTTGTAACTCTATAACACTATTTTTAAGGGGGGACATTTTTATGTCAGAACGTAAATTATTCACGTCTGAATCTGTATCTGAGGGGCATCCAGATAAGATTGCAGACCAAATTTCAGATGCGATTTTGGATGCTATTTTAGCTAAGGATCCAGAGGCGCACGTTGCTGCTGAGACAGCTGTATACACTGGATCTGTCCACGTTTTTGGTGAAATTTCTACAAATGCCTATGTAGATATTAACCGTGTGGTTCGTGATACCATTGCAGAGATTGGCTATACCAATACAGAATATGGTTTTTCTGCTGAGACAGTGGGAGTCCATCCGTCTTTGGTGGAACAATCTCCTGACATTGCCCAAGGTGTTAACGAAGCCTTGGAGGTTCGTGGAAATGCAGACCAAGATCCATTGGACTTAATTGGAGCTGGAGACCAAGGGCTCATGTTTGGATTTGCAGTGGATGAAACAGAAGAGCTCATGCCATTGCCAATTTCACTCAGCCACAAGTTGGTTCGTCGTCTGTCAGAACTTCGTAAGACTGGTGAAATAAGCTATCTTCGCCCAGATGCCAAATCACAAGTTACAGTTGAGTATGATGAAAATGACCGTCCAGTACGTGTGGACACAGTCGTGATTTCAACTCAGCACGATCCAGAGATCAGCAACGAACAAATTCACAATGATGTCATTAACAAGATTATCAAAGAGGTTATTCCATCTCCTTACTTAGATGAGCAAACAAAATTCTTCATCAATCCTACTGGTCGTTTTGTAATCGGTGGACCTCAAGGGGACTCAGGTCTGACTGGTCGTAAGATTATCGTAGATACTTATGGTGGCTACTCTCGTCACGGTGGTGGTGCTTTCTCTGGTAAAGATGCAACTAAGGTGGACCGCTCAGCCTCTTATGCAGCTCGCTACATTGCCAAGAACATCGTTGCAGCAGGTCTTGCTAAGAAAGCAGAAGTGCAATTGGCCTATGCCATCGGTGTTGCGCAGCCTGTCTCTGTTCGTATCGATACCTTTGGTACAGGAAGAGTAGCTGAAAGCAAGCTTGAAAAAGCAGCCCGTCAAATCTTTGACCTTCGCCCTGCAGGAATTATCCAAATGCTGGACCTCAAGCGCCCAATTTACCGTCAAACAGCGGCTTATGGACACATGGGACGTACAGATATTGATCTTCCATGGGAACGTTTAGATAAGGTAGATGCTTTGAAAGAAGCAGTAAAATAGATAAGAAGAGTCTGGGACAATAGTCTCTTATCTCCAAAAAAAGCAACGGATTTGCCGTTGCTTTTTTGCATGGTTACGATAGTCTTGGTAAAATAGAATTGCTTAATAAACCATTTAGAAAGGCTATCCCATGCATATTCACTATAACAAAAATCAAACAACTTTACCACTAGAAATCAGTTCTTTCTTACCACAAGACCATCTCATCTTTACTATTGAAAAAGTGGTGAATACCTTGGAGGATTGTCACTTCCATGCCTTCTATCATGCCTTTGGTCGCCTGTCTTATCACCCTAAAATGCTTATAGCTACTCTTCTATTTGCCTATTCACAAGGGATTTTCTCTGGACGAAAAATCGAAAAAATGATGATTGAAAACCTCGCTATGCAGTACCTAACAGGACCGTTGGTTGTCAGCTACCGCACCATCAATCGTTTTCGAGTCGCTGAAGAGATGGAAGAACTCATACGTAATCTTTTCATGGACCTCAATCTTCGTTTAAAAATGGAAGAGTTAGTGACCTTAAATTGTCTGTTTATTGACGGGACTAAGATTGAAGCCAATGCCAACAAGTATAGTTTTGTGTGGAAGAAAGCGACAGAGAAATTCTCCGCCAAACTGCAAGAACAGATACAGAACTATTTTCAAGAAGAAATCACTCCCCTTATCTATCAAGCTATCGAACTGGATACACAAGAGCCTATCTCCTCAGAGCAGTTGCTTGCATTCGCTCAAGTCCTTGAAGGAGAATTGAAAAAATTGAACCAGGACATTGAGGAGACACCCGTTAAAGGGAAGGATGAACGTAAAACCCAGCGTCGTAAACTCAAGAAAGTCTTGCGTAAAGTCAAGGAGGATTTTTCAGTACATGCTGAAAAGTATGAGAAGTATCAAGAAACATTTGAAGGGCTCAACAGTTTTTTCAAAACCGATCCAGATGACACTTTTATGCGAATGAAAGAAGATTATATGAAAAATGGCCAACTCAAGGCTGCTTATAATCTTCAAATCGCTACTGAAAACCAATTTGTTCTTCACTATGATGTCTTCTCAAATCCGACAGATACCAAGACTCCTCTACCCTTACTTGAAACCTATCCGCATGACTTGAAGACAGTTGTCGCAGATGCTGGATATGGAAGTGAAGAGAACCTCCTTCGTTTAGATGAAAAGGGGGTGAACCATCTGATTAAATATGCCATGTTTGACAAGGAACAGAAGAGAGGGTATAAACAGTCGGATAGAAACTTAGCGAATTGGCACTATGATGACAAGGAGGATAGCTACACACATCCTGATGGCTGGTGCTATCGTTTTCACCATATCAAACATCAGAAAACACAGACGGACTTTCAACAGGAAATCAAGATTTACTACGCTGATGAACCTGAATCAGCCCCTCAAAAGGGACTGTATATGAACGAACGCTATCAAAACTTGAAAGCTAAAGAATGTCAGACGCTTTTATCTCCCGAAGGTAGACAGATTTTTGCTCAACGCAAGATTGATGTGGAACCTATCTTTAGGCAGATAAAGGCTTGTTTGGGTTACAAGAGATGTAATCTGAGAGGGAAGCGTCAAGTGAGAATTGACATGGGATTGGTACTTATGGCCAATAACCTCCTCAAATACAATAAGAGAACGACTCAAAATTAAAAAGCTAGAGTTCCGCAATTGGAAAGCTCTAGCTTTTTTGTGGCTGAGAACTATTTTGCTTTAGAAGTTACCAGATAGTTCGTTCTGGTAAATAAAAAAGTTGGAGCTCAGTACTCCAACAATTTCCTTAAAATGTTTGGCGTTTTGCTTTGCGCTCGGCACGGCCACGAGCACGATTTTCAGCACGCTTGGTTTTGCGGCGTTTTTCATCAACCGCCCATTGAATTTTCTTCTTATAACCTGGTTTGACTTTTTTCTTTTTCTTTTTAACCAAACCAATCATTTCGATATCAAGTTTATCTTGTTTTTTCTCACGGTTGGCACGACGATCACGGTCATAAGTATCTTGAAATTCCTCATCTTTGACCATCTTAGGAGTAAACTTGATTCCCAATTTCTCCAACTCACGGATATCCGAGTCATCACTTGGCTGATAAAGGGTAATAGCTGTACCTGGTAGGCCATTTCGTCCAGTACGACCAACACGGTGAACAAAGAAGGACAAATCTTGCGGAATAGCATCATTGATGACATGGCTGACACCTTCAATGTCAATTCCACGCGCTGCCAAATCTGTTGCGACAATATATTCAAAATCCAGATTTTTAACCTGGTTCATGATACGTTTGCGCTCACGAGGGGCAATATCCCCATGGATTTTTGCCACCTTCAAGCCTTGAGCAGTCAGATATGAATGCAATTCATCAGCACGCGTTTTAGTGTTAACAAAAATCATGGCCAAATACGGTTGCATCAACTGAGTCAACTGGTAAATTTGAGCATTCTTATCTCGTCCCTTGGTCGAAATCAACCAATTATCAATGGTATCAGAAATGACCGTTTTGGTCTTGATTTTCTCCATAACAGGATTTGATAAGTATTTTTTCAAGAATGGTTGCAGTTTTTGTGGAATAGTCGCTGAGAAGACCATGAATTGCAGGTCTTTTGGAAGGCTTCCAGCAATCTTATCAACAGTTTCTAAGAATCCCATATCCAAGGTCATATCTGCCTCATCAACCACAAAGGTCTTAGCCTTGTGAATAGCTAAATCACCAGATTTAACCAAGTCATAGATACGACCAGGCGTTCCAATAACAATATGAGGCTGGTTACTTGCCAATTTCTCAATCTGGCGAGCCTTATCTGTCCCTCCCACATAATTAACCACACGAACTTCTACTTCTGAATGAGTAGCAATCTGACGGGCTGCTTGGTAAATCTGAGTAGCTAATTCACGGCTCGGTGCAGTAATGACTGCTTGAACACTATCGCTGGCTTCATCTAATTGCTGGAAAATCGGCAATAGGAAAGTGTGAGTCTTACCCGAACCTGTTTTTGATTCACCGACTAGGTCACGACCTGCCAAAACAATAGGAATCAACTTGTCTTGAACCTCTGTTGGAGTTGTAAATTTCAACTCCTCCAGGGCTTCTCTAATATAGTTTTTAAATTGAAATTTCGTAAATGACATAATATCCTCGATTCTATCTATCCTATCAATTATACCATATTTTATTCCATTTCAGTAGTCTCACTTATTTAGGCTATTTCTAGTAGCTTCTCTAGTAAAAAAGGCTGGAATTTGTGAATCCCAACCTCTTTTCAGTCATTATTTCCAGTTTAAAATAGCATTCAAGCCATAGTGATCACTCACTTGTGGACTCTTGTTACCATCAAATACGACATGTAAATTTTCCACCGCTAACTCCTTGGTAGTAAAAACATAGTCGATTCGAAGGGGTTCAGTGTTCCCCTTCCATCCATCAATTTCTGGTGGAACAGTATAGCTACCACTTTTATCTTGAGCAACTTCAAATGCGTCTTGTAAGCCTAATGGACTAGCTAAAATAGCTTGGTAACCTTCCTGACCAGCTGGGTTGTTGAAATCTCCAGCCAGCAAAAGTGGCTTGTTTAGTTCTTTCAAGACAGCTTCAAATCGTGCCCATTCTTCTTGGAAACCTTTATCCCACCAAGAAAGGTGGACACTGGCAACTGCAAGTTCCTTACCATCAACTACAGTTTCAGCCAAGGCAACACGGCGTGTATGATAGTCTGTTGGATCATCCACATCTGAAACTAAAATTTCTCTGGCTTCAATAGGTGTTTTAGACAAGATAGCTACACCTTCATGGTAGCGGTCATAACCGATATGGTTATAGGCCCAAGTCCAGTAGTAATCTTTTCCTTGCTCAGACAACTTTTCAACCAAAAGTCTAACATAATGGTCTTGGTGAATAGGTTCAGCAGCTGGCAAAGCTTGATAAAGGTCATTAACCTCCACCTCTAGCGAAGTAATCTCCTGATTGATTTCTTGGAAACATATCAAATCATAGTCTTTATCAAGAATATCTTCAAGCAAGAGCTGGAATTTTTCCTCAGCTTCTTTTTCCATCCAGCTATGAGTATTGAGTGTTAAAAATTTCATTCTTTTCTCCCAAAATAAGAGGTTGGAATACAGCTTCCAACCTCAAGTATATTACAATTCTACTTTAGCAACTGCTGTTTTAGCTGCAAGAGAACCTATTTTTTCTAATTTAACTGATTTAATTGCATCACCATTTGTGAAGACAACTACTGTAGTAGTTTCACGACCTGCTGCACGGATAGCATCCAAGTCAGCTGTGACAAGAAGGTCACCTGCTGCAACTTTTTGTCCTTCAGCTACATGAACAGTAAATGGTTTTCCTTCAAGACTTACTGTGTCCAAACCAATGTGAACAAGTACTTCAAGACCTGCTTCAGTCACAAGACCAAGAGCATGTTTTGTAGGGAAGATGCTTGATACAGTACCTGAAACTGGAGATACAATGTTTCCATTTGCAGGTTCTACAGCAAATCCGTCGCCCATCATTTTTTGAGCAAATACTGGATCTTTCACTTGTTCCAAAGCAACAACTTGACCGTCTGCTACTGAGTAAACTTCCTCTGTTACACCTTTGTAGTGTACAGTGTTTTGTTGTGCTTCTGTCATTTGACTTGGAAGAGTTTCAGGAATGATTTCACCTGAATCAAGAATATCTTGGATATCAGATTTCAATACGTCTGCTTTTGGACCGTAGATAGCTTGAACTCCTTGTCCTTTCATGACAAGACCCATAGCTCCTTCTGCTTTCCATTGTTCTGCATCACCGACTTTGTCAGCATCTTTTACAGTTACACGAAGACGAGTCATACATGCATCAACATCAACGATGTTTGCACGTCCACCAAGAAGGTTAATAATGTTTACAGCTTGAGAGCCTGCTGCAACTTTCACTTCGCTACTAGCTTCTTCTGAACCTTCAGCAGTTTCGTAATTTCCGTTACGTCCTGGAGTTGCGTAGTTGAATTTTTGAATCATGAAGTTTGCGATAAAGTACATGATTACGGCAAAGAGAACAGTTACCCAGATAAAGTTAACGATATCCATACCAATACCAGCATTAATTGCTAGTGGTGTACGAGTCAAGAATTCAATTGAACCGAATGAGTGGACACGTAGGTTTACTACGTCAGCCATAGCGAAGGCAGCACCTTGAACAAGTGAGTAAACAAGATACATAGGTGTTGCTACAAACATGAACATGTATTCGATTGGTTCAGTAACCCCTGTCAAGAATGTTGCAAGAGCTGTCGCAATCATCATACCTTTATATTGATGTTTCTTATCAGCATCGACATTACGGTAGATAGCAACGATCATACCCATCAAGATACCGAATGAACCGATCATTTGTCCAACTTTGAAACGAGCTGGGTGAACAGTATCTAACAATTGTTGGTAGTGACTTGCATCTGTACCTTTAAGGTTAACAAGGTCTGTTACCCATGCAAGCCATAGTGGGTCTTGACCAAATACTTGAGTACCTTTAGCTGCACCAGTTAAAATGTCATAAGTACCACCAAGAGCTGTGTAGTTCATTGGGATAGTCAACATATGGTGAAGACCAAATGGCAAGAGCAAACGTTCCAAAGTACCATACAAGAATGGTGCAAGGATTGGAGCAGTTTCTTGTGAGTTGGCAATCCAGATACCAAAGCTATTGATACCTGTTTGAACTACTGGCCAGAAGGCAGCAAGTAGAATTGCAGCGATTGCTGAACGAAGAATAACTACAAATGGTACGAAACGTTTCCCGTTGAAGAATGAAAGTGCATCAGGAAGTTTACGGAAGTTGTAGTATTTATTGTAAGCAGTTGCCCCTACAAAACCTGAGATAATCCCTACAAACACACCCATGTTCAATGCTGGAGCTTCAAGAACACTAATGAAGTAATCAGCAACTTTGATTGAACCACCAAAGAGAGTTGTGACCATAGCATCTGGATTTTTCAACATATCTCCTGATACACCAAAGATTGTACCAGTGATACGGTTAATCAAGATGAAGGCAAGACCAGCGGCGAAAGCACCACCAGCACGTTCTTTAGCCCAGCTTCCTCCAATTGCTAGGGCAAACAAAATGTGAAGGTTACCGATAACCCCCCAACCAATTTGCTCAAGAATTCCACCTGTAACTACAAGTGGTGCAAAAGTTGGGTTAATCATTACGATAGACTTACCGATTGAAATCATCAAACCAGCAGCCGGCATAACCGCGATAACCACCATCAAAGCCTTACCGAATTTTTGCCAAAACTCGAAAGACAAGACATTTTTGAATGTATCTTTCATCATTCAAATCTCCTTTATTTTTATTTAGGCAAACGTTTTACGAAAACGTTTGCACTTTCTATAATTCAATTATACCACTTTAATTTTTTTTGTAAAGGCTTTTATAAAAAAAAGTAGACTTTTTTCTAAAATTTTTGTAGTAAAAAAGGAGATATTAAAATCTCCTCAAATATACTTCTATTTTATTTTAGATTTTCAGGAATCGGCGCATTGAAATTCCTGATCCGATTGAACCGATAAAAATTCCAATCACAAATAATAAGGCAATCATCAGTGGACTGAATACTTCTGGTGATATCATTGAAAGGTTCTGACCAACCAATGACTTATTAACAGATTGGTAAACCATTTTATAGACAATAAATACCAGAACTGATGGAAGTGTTGCTCCAAGCAAACCAATGAAGGCACCTTCAAGCAAGAAAGGTCCGCGGATATAGCCATTCTTAGCACCTACTAAACGCATGATTTGAATTTCACGGCTTCGTGAAATAATGGTGATACGTATAGTATTAGAAATCAAGAACACCGCAATGAAAATCAATAATCCAGCGATAACTAGTCCCCAAACACGAATAAATGAGGCTAACTTAAACAAGCGTTCTGTATTAGCACCACCATCTTGAACTTCTGATACACCTTCGATTTTCTTAGCCTCTTCTGCTACCGTCTTTACATCACTTGGTGTATTTGTATCAACGATATATGCATCATAGAGTGGATTGGCATCGCCCTCAAAGATTTTCCAGTTGTCCCCCATCGTTTCTGTCAACTTTTCATATTGTTCTTCTTTACTTGAAAACGTAACACTTTTAACGGTTGACATACCTTTTAAAGCATCATATACCTTATGGTAGTCGTTATTTGTAACAGTTTGACCTTCTTTTTCAATAGTCTCACTATTATCAGCTACGTCCTTACGAATGTATACCATTACTCGGACATTATTTTCGATATCTGTAGCTAGTTTAGCCGTATTAAAGATAACAGATGCAAATATTGCAACCAAGGTCAAAGTAATCATAACTGAACTGACAGCAGCTACTGTCATCCAGCCATTTCGTTTCAAACTTTTTAATGATTCAAATAAATGACGAAAAAATCTACTAATCATCGTATCCATATTCTCCTTTAGCTTCGTCACGAACGACACGGCCATTTTCAATGGCAATGACACGGTGGCGCAAGGTATTTACAATCTGACTGTTGTGGGTAGCCATCAAGACAGTTGTACCTTGGAGATTGATGCGTTCCAGCAAGTTCATAATTTCCCATGAATTATCTGGGTCCAAGTTTCCTGTTGGTTCGTCCGCAATCAATACTTTTGGATTGTTTACAATGGCACGTGCAATTGCAATCCGTTGCTGTTCTCCCCCTGAAAGTTCATTTGGGAAAGAACGAACCTTATGCTTCAATCCAACCAAGTCTAAGACTTCCATAACACGTTTTTTGATATTACGGCGACTTTCTCCAATTACCTCCATTGCATAAGCAATATTTTCATAAACGGTTTTCTTTGGTAACAGTTTATAATCTTGGAAGACAACCCCAACACTACGACGTAGGAGAGGAACATCTTTCTTTTTAATTTTAACCAGATTAAAACCAGCAACAGATAAGCTTCCTTTTTCGATTTTTACTTCGCGATACAAAGAACGAATAAAGGTTGATTTCCCAGCTCCTGAAGGTCCTACGATGTAAACAAATTCCCCTGGTTGAACGCTTACCGAAACACCACGTAGGGCAGTCGTTCCGTTGTCGTATTTTTTGACGACATCTCTCATTTCAATAATTGACATGTGAGTTCCTTTCTATCTTAGCTGATTCTCCACTTGAGATAGGCATCAATAAAACCATCTAGGTCTCCATCCATAACCTTATCTACTTGTGCAACTTCAAAGTTAGTTCGATGGTCTTTTACCATAGTATATGGCGTGAAAACATAAGAACGAATTTGACTTCCCCATGTGATTTCCTTTTTCTCACCCTTGAGGGAATCGACTTCCGCAGCTTTCTTCTCCTGCTCCATTTGATAGAGCTTAGCCTGCAACATCTTCATGGCACGATCTCTATTTCCATACTGGGTACGATCGACTGTTGACTGAACGACAGTTCCCGTAGGAATGTGTGTCAAACGCACACCTGTGGAAACCTTGTTGACGTTTTGTCCACCAGCACCACCTGAACGGAAAGTATCCATCTTGATATCATCTTCACGGATTTCTACTTCAATAGTATCATCCAATTCTGGCATCACTTCTACAGATGTGAAAGAGGTGTGGCGACGTTTAGCAGAGTCAAATGGTGAAATTCGTACCAAACGGTGTACACCCATTTCTGACTTGAGAAGACCATAGGCATTAGGTCCTTCAAAAGATAAGGTTACTGACTTGATACCAGCTTCATCTCCTGCTTGGTAATCCAATACTTCCACTTTAAAGCCTTTAGCATTTCCATAGCGAGTGTACATACGAAGCAACATATCACCCCAGTCCTGAGCCTCGGTACCACCCGATCCTGGATGGATTTCCAAAATCGCATTATTATGGTCATAAGGTTCTGACAAGAGCAAGGTCATCTCGTAACTGGTCATCATCTTAGCAAGTTCTGACAACTGTTCAACCAATTCTTCATGCACCGACTCATCTTCAGCTAAAAAGTCTAATAAAATTTCGACTTCATCCTGCAACTCTTCCATTTTGTGGAAGGTGTTATAGGTGTTTTTTAATTCATTTAATTCTTGCGACGTTTTTTGGGCCGCGATATTATCGTTCCAAAAATCAGGTTCTGTCATCTTGTTTTCCAAGATGGCAATCTCTTCCTCTAAACCTTCGAGGTCAAAGAGACCCCCTGAAAGAAGCTAATTTTTCACGATTTGCGTCAATTTTCTGACGAATTACTGAAATGTCCATAAATACTCCTTTTTTACATTATTTCATTATAGCATATTTTATCATTTCTTTCCATCTTTTGCTCTAATCCACTTTTCATGAAAAAAGAGGTAACTTCTCAAAGTAACTTCCACTTGGCTGGTCAAAGTGGAAATTAGTCTAAAACGGATTTTTATGGTGGAATTAAGTGTAAGACGTTTGAGTTAGAAATGAGGTCTACTATGACAAAAAAGAAACACCTTACACTTTCAGACCGTAATGACATCCAGCTAGGTTTAGAGCGCGGGGAAACATTCAAAGCTATTAGGCAACTTATTCTAAAAGACCCAACTACTGTTTCTAAAGAAGTCAAACGAAATAAATAAATTAGAGACTCTACCTCTAACAACCTTCCTTGTCCTCTACTCGATAAGGATACCTTTGTCTGTAATGGATGCCCTAAAAGAAGACAAAATTGTGGATTTAAAAAAATCTTCTACCTCGCTAAGCAAGCTCAAAAGCAGTACGAACAAACTCTTGTCGAAGCTCGTGAAGGAACTCCCCTCAATTCCAAGACCTTCTGGGACATGGACAAAGTCATTTCTGATGGTGTTAAAAAGGGACAACACATCTATCATATCCTCAAAACTCATAACCTTGATGTCAGCTCCTCAACTGTCTATCGACACATCCGAAAAGGATACCTATCTATCGCTCCTATTGACCTAGCCAGAGCCGTTAAATTCAAAGAAAGACGGAAAAGTAAGCTACCTTCCATCCCTAAAGAAGCGAAAAAAAGCCGTTCCTATGAGGATTTCCAAAACTATTTAGCCCTTAATCAACTAGACTCTTGGCTAGAAATGGATACAGTTCTGGGGAGGATGGGAGGTAAAGTCCTACTCACCTTCAATTTATCTTTCTGTAACTTTATCTTCGCTAGGCTTCTTGATAATAAAACTGCCCTTGAGGTTACCAAACACCTCTATGACATCAAGAACACTCTTCACCAAGCTGACAAAGATTTCTTCCAACTCTTTCCTGTCATTCTGACAGATAATGGTGAAGAGTTTGCCAGGGTTGATGAAATCGAAATGGATGTGCGAGGAGAGAGTAGACTCTTCTTTTGTGACCCTAATCGCTCTGACCAGAAAGACAGAATTGAGAAAAATCACACGCTGATTCGCGATATTCTACCAAAGGGAACTTCTTTTGACAACTTAACTCAAGAGGACATTAATCTCGTTTGTTCGCATGTCAACAGTGTCAAACGCGCTGCTTTGAATGGAAAGTCAGCCCATGAACTCCTTGCTTTTACTTACGGAGAAGAGATTCCTAAGCTTCTTGGTATTTCTAAAATACCTGCAGAAGAAGTCTGTCAGTCGTCTACATTACACCAACATAAGTTCTAAAAATTAACCTTCAACCCCATTCAAACGTCTCACACTAAGTTCCACCATAGCGGAACTTAATCTGAAACGCTTTCAGATGAGAGGATTTTGTGCGCTCTTTTTTTCGATTCATTTTGGTTACAAAAGCGATGAAATCAAGCATTAGTAAAACCAGTGGAACTTACCCTGACACGGATTTCCACTGGTTTTTACGATTTTTATCAGACTAACTTCCACTTCTACTAGCGGTGGAACTTAGTTTGGGAATTTAGCTCATGAAAAAAGAAGCCTTTCGGCTTCCCTTCTTACAAAACTTTTGCTGAAGTACGAGTAATTTCTTCTACTTGAATATTCTCTGATTCAAATTTTTCTTTCAAGGCTGGTAAATCAATTGATCCTTCGATTTGAACTTCGATAATCACCTTACCATCTTTACGCGGAATATTGACTGTATGGGAGATATTCAAATTTTCTTCTACAATCAAAGAAACAATCTTTCCAAGAACGCCAACTTCGTTTTCCGTAACAAAGCGCACACGAATTCCTTCTTCACCATAACCAGCAATTTCAAGAAAGGCTTGGAAAACGTCACGGTCCGTAATAACTCCGTATACTTGATGATTATCTACGACAGGAAGAATACCAATCTTGTTTTTCAACATCAAATAAGTTGCATCTTCTAGACTCGCATAGCCTGAAACAGTGACAACATCACGAATCATGACATCTTTTACTTTTGTCTTATTTAGAAGATAGTTCATCTCATAGATAGAAAGGCTTGTTGCTTTTGATGGACTAGCTTGGGCAATGGTGCCCTCAGTCACCAAACCAACCAATTGATCATTTTCGATAACAGGCAAGCGATGCAACCCTTGCTCTCTCATCAAATCTGCTGCATGAGATACTGTTGTATCTGGACTAATATACACTACCTTGCGGGTCATAAAATCTTTAACTGCCATGAGACTTCTCCTTTTCTGTTCTTATCCCTATTATACAATCTTTTTGTAAATCTATCAAACGCTTACATTTCTTTTTCAAAA
This sequence comes from Streptococcus mitis, assembly GCF_965111735.1. Lineage (GTDB taxonomy): Bacteria > Bacillota > Bacilli > Lactobacillales > Streptococcaceae > Streptococcus > Streptococcus mitis_DR. The sequence goes on along the minus strand of NZ_OZ217346.1, from coordinate 654,944 downwards.
TTCAGAAAAGTATGAATAAGCTAGCAAAAAGAGCTCTAAAATCGAGCTCTGTGAATGAAGGTAAGATACCTTTCATTCGATTTTTTCAATTATTAGAAATTCATCTTTCAAAGTAGATGCAGATTTGTTTGCAAACTAAATATGCCGACTAAAACAATCCACTGGATAAGATGATTGCTTCGCAATCTCCATCCGCAACCTAAACTAGTCTCCCAGACTAGTTTAGCCACCCAGATATGCTTTTCTGACTTCTTCTGATGATGCGAGTTCTTTTCCTGTTCCTGATAGGACGATTTTCCCTGTTTCCAATACATATCCTCGGTCAGAGATTGCGAGTGCTTTATTGGCATTTTGTTCAATCAAGAGGACGGTCGTTCCTTGTTTCTGGATATCTTGAATGATATCAAAAATCTCTTGGATAAAGATTGGGGCAAGTCCCATTGATGGTTCATCTAAAAGAAGAAGTTTTGGTGTTGACATAAGAGCGCGTCCCATGGCAAGCATTTGTTGTTCCCCCCCTGAAAGAGTTGCTGCATCTTGGTTCTTCCGTTCTTCAAGACGAGGAAAGCGTGAGAAAACCTTCTTCAAGTTAGCTTGATTTTCTTCACGATTTTTCTTTAAGAAAGCTCCCATTTCAAGATTTTCCATAACAGTCAAGCCAGGAAAGACGTGGCGTCCTTCTTCGGCATTTTGAAATCGGAAATATTTTATGGCTATGAGAAGACGTTTACGTCTCTTAAGCAATTAGAACAAGCTATTGTAGACTACATTGATTACTACAATAATAAACGAATTAATGTAAAACTAAAAGGACTTAGTCCTGTGCAATATAGAACTAAGTCCTTTCAATAATTATTTTTCCAACTTTTTGGGGTAGTACACAACGTTCTCTCTTAAACTTAAATCGTAACGGAATCTTTATCCTTGAGCATATAGCGTTTTAAACGAGTTAAGCTAGCTAACCAGTACAATAGACCTCCAAAAATTGCAGTGAAGCCACTACCAGTTGTGAGCAGGAACATAGGACTCTGGATATGCTTTGTTATGGGATTGTAAACAAATAATACCGTAACTAACAAGGAAATGATTACACAAGATAATCCTACTAGATTGAAGCCATTTGTAAACTCATAAGCATCATGTCCTTCAAGGAAATAGGCTGAACGCAAATCGAGTTTTCGTTTTCTTAAGATAAAATAATCGACAACAATCATACCAATAATTGGCCCTTGAATATAAGCGGCTAGTGAGATGAAGGATCCGAAATACTCTTCTACTCCTCCCCAGATGGTTAGTAGGCTAACATAAACCATGGCAATCCAAACCATTAGTTTATAGCTTACTTTGGGCATCCCACTTTTTACAATCATACAGTTCACGTACGATCCTGTACCCTGGGTTCCAATATTAGCAAAAGCTACTAGTAGTAAACTTAAAAGCGCAAAGGCAGGAGTACTCAACGTTGAAAGCATCGTTGTTGGATCACTTTCATAGACACCTGTTTTAACAAACATGGCTAGAGCCATCACCCCACCTGTCGCAGCAAAGAATGGCGCAACAACCCCGTATGACAAGGCTGTAGCCCAATAGCCACTGCGTTCTGATTTTGCCAAACGTGGTAAGACAAAGGCTTGTGTAGACCAAGAAAAGGCTACGGCCACATTTCCTTCCCCTGACATCATAAAACGTTCAATCGGTGTCAAATTTTCTTGAATGGCAGGTTGGACATTCATAATATCACTAATCGGAACCGCAACAAAACAAATTCCAACGATGATTAGCCCAACAAATAACAAGGCTACCACTAGAAAGCGATTAGTACCTTTAATCACCTCTGGACCCCCAAGAGCAATCAGCGTTCCAAGGAGAACACAGAGAGTGCCTAGAATCGGTGCCCATACTCCCTTATCTAAACTAAGTCCAAAATTATTTCCCAAATGAATCATGGAGCTGGCAAAAAGATTGGCGGTAACGGCGTACCAACCAAAATTTGCCAAACTAATCACAGTTGATAGAACAGCTACCCCTTTTCTACCTAGAACAGCTCTCAACCAAATCCATAAATCAATTCCATATTTAACTGCAAACAAAATTGGGAGACATTCGATAAAAACCCAGATAATGTTGAAACTAAAAATATTAATCAACATTTGATTAAAGGTCAAATATTGAGCCACATAGGCTCCTTGGGTATAACACCAAGTTGCAATGGCAAAACCACTTGTCGATAAGAAGAGATCCCAGAAAGAATACTGACGATCCTTGTTGGTCATGGGAACAATTCCCGTTATGGTCTCCTGTTGAATAAAGTCATTCATCTTGGACATTTTATTGAATACCTCGTGTTATGGCTAGGATAATCAGAATATGATTGACTAGAATCATATCAATTACTTATGTAAAATAAACTTTTATGAAAGGGGAGATAAATATATATAGATTAAGGTTTTCATTTTTTAGTTTCACCTACAACTAATTGCTCAAGTTCAATACCAATTCTCATTTTGTTAGTCCTCCGACTAAAAATTAATTTTAGTTGACCATACTGCCCACTATAGTGATACCAAATATAGAAAAACTTCCCTACCCTAATAGATTTACAGACGCTCTCCTGAAATAATCCTCACAAAAGAGTAATAGTATGACGTTCCAAACACCTGAGCTAGATAGCTGTATTTCGTTTTCACGTTTGGAATTTCTTCTACAGAAATTTCAAGTACCTGCTCAGCTTATTCTACCGTATTAATAAAGATTTTCTAAAGCCTCCAGCAGGGGGCATACTCAAGTACTTCTAATCAATCCTCTATCCTTAAATCGTAACGGAATCTCTATCCTTGAGCATATAGCGTTTTAAACGAGTTAAGCTAGCTAGCCAGTACAATAGACCACCAAAGATCGCAGTAAAGCCACTACCAGTTGTGATTAAAAAGATCGAACTTTGAATTTGTGCAGTTACAGGGTTGTAAACAAATAGTACCGCAACTAACAAAGAAATGAATACGCAAGACAAGCCAACTAAGTTAAATCCTTTAGTAAATTCGTAGGCATCATGTCCTTCAAGGAAATAGGCTGAACGCAAATCGAGTTTTCGTTTTCTTAAGATAAAATAATCGACAACAATCATACCAATAATTGGCCCTTGAATATAAGCGGCTAGTGAGATGAAGGATCCGAAATACTCTTCTACTCCTCCCCAGATGGTTAGTAGGCTAACATAAACCATGGCAATCCAAACCATTAGTTTATAGCTTACTTTGGGCATCCCACTTTTTACAATCATACAGTTCACGTACGATCCTGTACCCTGGGTTCCAATATTAGCAAAAGCTACTAGTAGTAAACTTAAAAGCGCAAAGGCAGGAGTACTCAACGTTGAAAGCATCGTTGTTGGATCACTTTCATAAACACCTGTTTTGACAAACATGGCTAAAGCCATAACTCCACCTGTCGCAACAAAGAATGGAGCGACAATCCCGTATGATAAGGCTGTAGCCCAATAGCCACTGCGTTCTGATTTTGCCAAACGTGGCAAAACTAGCGCCTGTGTAGACCAAGAGAAGGCAAAGGCTACATTTCCTTCCCCAGAAAGCATGAAGCGTTCTAATGGAGTTAAATCTCCTTGGGTAGCTGGTTGAATGTTCATAATGTCAGTTATAGGAACAGCTACAAAACAGATTCCAACGATAATCAGACCGACAATCAACAGGGCGATAACCAAAAATCGATTGGTCCATTTGATTACTTCTGGACCTCCAAGAGCAATCAACGTTCCAAGAAGAACACAGAGAGTACCTAAAATCGGTGCCCATACTCCCTTGTCTAAACCAAGTCCAAAATTATTTCCCAAGTGGATCATAGAATTGGCAAAAAGATTAGCTGCAACGGCGTACCAGCCAAAGTTAGCCAAGCTAATAATGGTTGATAGCAAGGCTACCCCTTTTTTTCCTAAGACAGCCCTCAACCAAATCCATAAATCAATTCCATACTTAACTGCAAACAAAATTGGGAGACATTCGATAAAAACCCAGATAATGTTGAAACTAAAAATATTAATCAACATTTGATTAAAGGTCAAATATTGAGCCACATAGGCTCCTTGGGTATAACACCAAGTTGCAATGGCAAAACCACTTGTTGATAGGAAGAGATCCCAGAAAGAATACTGACGATCCTTGTTGGTCATGGGAACAATTCCCGTTATCGTCTCCTGTTGAATAAAGTCATTCATCTTAGACATTTTATTGAATACCTCCTGTCATGGCTAGGATAATCAGAATAAGGTTAATTAGAACTAAGCCAATGACTATAATAAAATCACTTTTTAGAAATGGCTGAGCAAACACATAGTTTGGTGATTCCATTTCTTCTAGCCTTCTTTTCGTTTCATTTGCTACTAATTCTTCAATTTCAGATGTCGGTTTCATCTCAATTCTCCTCTAAGTATAAATCTAATGCAAGTTTTCCATACTGCTTGGTATAACGATACCAGATATAAAGAAATTCACCTACTGGTTTTCCAACGCTTTCTTGGAACAGGGCCCATAAAAACCAATAATATGAAGTCACTGATACATAAGCAAAATAATGACGTTTGGTTTTCTTGTCCGGAACTTCTTGTAAATAGATTTCAAGTACCTTTTCAGCTTCTTCTACTGTATAATTTGAACACCCGATAAAGGTTCCTAAATCTCCTGCTGGATCTCCCATACCAGAATATTCCCAATCAATCAAGCTCATTTCTCCAGCTTCATTCAACAAGAAATTCGGGCTATAAGAATCTCCGTGGCAGAGAACCTTTTTCGCTTGATCTTCTTGTAAAAGCTTCTCGAGAACTGAGACATTCTTATCCAACTCTTCAAGTCCATCAAACTCAAAACGATTGCTAGCCTTTAATTTTCGTCTAAAATCATCAATTCCCTCAAATTGATCAAAGGAATGATCCGTTTTTTCTCCAGATTGGTGCAAGCGTCTCAAGAGCTCCATTGCTTTTGCTACATCATCCCAATTATCATAATCTAGTTGCTTGGCGTTGGGAATAAATTCTGAAATTTTCCAGCCCTCATCCTTGTTCATGGCGACAAAAGTACGGTCAATCTTTAATTTTGCAGCAATTTCCATAGAAGCCGCTTCACTAGCACGATCAATATAATTCTCCGTTCCTCTACCTGGATGACGGTAAACATATTTCTTTCCTAGGCAGTCAAATGAAAACGAAGTGTTGGTTAGACCATCTTTTAGAGGTTTGATATTGACAATATCTGAAGCCACACATCCCAATGTCTTACAGATATTATCAATGATTTCCGAATTCGTATTCACCAAATAGTGTTCATCAAACTGACGCAACTCATCTAGTGAATCAAACTCCTTAACAATATCTGCTGAATAATGCCGAGCTTCCAAAGGAAGCTCCTTGACGTGACGACTATAATAATCTTCCCAGAGTTGTTCGCGATATGGTTCGTGCTTAAATTCAGTTTCTAAAATATCTACAAACTTTTCACTAAATGCACGATCAAAATAAACGTGCCCCACCATAGCCCAAGTATTCGTCCCACCGATTTGAATATCGATAATAGTGTGATTGGAGTCTTCCTTAGAGCAGTATTCGTCTGTGTCCCCTTCTGCAAATATTGTAGAATAATAACCCCTGTAAATGTATCGTTCAAACGGATTTTCTACAAAATAATTATCCGAAGAGCAGATATAAGTGTTAGAAAGTTGATCTCTGACTAGCATGAGAGAAGAACAGTTGTTGTACTTGTAGTAATCATTATTCACAACGATTTTAACACCAAATTTTTCTGCTAGATAGAACATTTTTTCCTGCAGATAGCCTACAATAACTGTAATATCCTCTATTCCAGCTTCTTGCAACTGCTTGATTTCTCTCTCAATCAAACGCTCACCTTTAACTTGAAGCAATCCTTTAGGTAGCTCATAAGACAAAGGAGCAAAGCGGCTACTCATACCTGCAGCCATGATAATGGCATTCTTCACCTGATACGGAGCTAAAGTCCCCTCACCTAAGTCAGTTAAATGATTTTCCTCACTGATCCACTTCTCTTCTTTACATTCCTTGAGAAGATTATTTACTGTCCCCAAAGAGATGTCTAACTGTTCAGCCAATTGTCTCTGCGTAAAGTTTTCGTCTTTGTGAGTCAACAAAAAACGTAAAAATTTAAATTGTTTTTCTGATAGCATATCCTCAGCCTCTTTTGTTCAATATTTTTATTTATTCTATTATATGATGAACACACACTTTTGTCAAGTTAGATTCTATATTAAGAAAACGGATGCTCAAACCAAGTCCATCAGAATAGTAAGCAAACGAAGAAAGAGCCCCAAAAAAGAACCTAAGACAAAATAGTTCTCGACCACAAAAAAGCTAGAGATTTCCAATTGCGGAACTCTAGCTTTTTAATTTTGAGTCGTTCTCTTATTGTATTTTAGGAGGTTATTGGCCATAAGTACCAATCCCATGTCAATTCTCACTTGACGCTTCCCTCTCAGATTACATCTCTTGTAACCCAAACAAGCCTTTATCTGCCTAAAGATAGGTTCCACATCAATCTTGCGTTGAGCGAAAATCTGTTTACCTTCGGGAGATAAAAGCGCCTGACATTCTTTAGCTTTCAAGTTTTGATAGCGTTCGTTCATATACAGTCCCTTTTGAGGGGCTGATTCAGGTTCATAAGCGTAGTAAACCTTGATTTTCTGTTGAAAGTCTGTCTGTGTTTTCTGATGTTTGGTATGGTGAAAACGATAATACCAGCCGTCAGGATGTGTGTAGCTATCCTCCTTGTCATTATAGTACCAATTACCTAAGTTTCTATCCGACTGTTTATACCCTCTCTTCTGTTCCTTGTCAAACATGGCATATTTAATCAGATGCTTCACCTCCTTTTCATCTAAACGAAGGAGGTTCTCCTCACTTCCATATCCAGCATCTGCGACAACTGTCTTTACGTCATGCGGATAGGTTTCAAGCAAGGGGAGAAGAGTTTTAGTATCTGTCTGATTTGAAAAGACATCATAGTGAAGAACAAATTGGTTTTCAGTAGCGATTTGAAGATTATAAGCAGCCTTGAGTTGGACATTTTTCATATTGTCTTCTTTCATTCGCATAAAAGTTGCATCTGGATCGGTTTTGGAAAAGCTGTTACGCCCTTCAAATGTCTCCTGATAGTTCTCATATTTTTCAGCACGTACTGAAAAATCATCCTTGACTTTACGCAAGACTTTCTTGAGTTTACGAAGTTGGGTTTTACGTTCATCTTTCCCTTTAACGGGTGTCTCCTCAATGTCCTGGTTCAATTTTTTCAATTCTTCTTCAAGGACTTGAGCGAATGCAAGCAATTGCTCTGAGGAGATAGGCTCTTGTGTATCCAGTTCGATAGCTTGATGGATAAGGGGAGTGATTTCTTCTTGAAAATAGACCTGTATCTGTTCTTGAAGTTTGGCGGAAAACTTGTCCGTTGCTTTCTTCCACACAAAACTATATTTGTTGGCATTGGCTTCAATCTTAGTTCCGTCAATAAACAGACAATCTAAAGTCACTAACTCTTCCATTTTTAAACGAAGATTGAGGTCGATGAAAAGATTGCGAATGAGTTCTTCCATCCCTTCAGCTACACGAAAACGATTGATGGTGCGATAGCTGACAACCAACTGCCCTGTTAGGTACTGCATAGCCAGATTTTCAATCATCATTTTTTCAATTTTTCGTCCAGAGAAAATCCCTTGTGAATAGGCAAATAGAAGAGTAGATACAAGCATTTTAGGGTGATAAGACGGGCGAGCAAAGTCATGATAGAAGGCATGGAAGTGACAATCCTCCAAGGTATTCACCACTTTTTCAATAGTAAAGACGAGATGGTCCTGTGGCAAGAAAGAACTGATTTCTAGTGGTAAAGTTGTTTGATCTGTGTTATAGTGAATATGCATGGGATGGCCTTTCTAAATGGTTTATTAAGCAATTCTATTTTACCAAGACTATCGCAACCATGCAAAAAAAGCAACGGCAAATCTGAACTGCACCCCAAAAGTTAGACAGAAAAAATCTAACTTTTGGGGTGTTTTATTATGAAATTGAGTTATGAAGATAAAGTTCAGATCTATGAACTTAGAAAACAAGGATATAGCTTAGAGAAGCTTTCAAATAAATTTGAGATAAACAATTCTAATCTTAGGTACATGATTAAATTGATTGATCGTTACGGAATAGAGTTCGTCAAAAAAGGGAAAAATCGTTACTATTCTCCTCATTTAAAACAAGAAATGATTAATAAAGTCTTACATGAAAACTGGTCTCAAGATAGAGTTTCTCTCAAATATGCTCTCCCAAATCGTGGTATGCTTCCAAATTGGCTAGCACAATATAAGAAAAACGGGTATACTATTGTTGAGAAAACAAGAGGGAGACCAACTAAAATGGGACGTAAACGGAAGAAAACCTGGGAAGAAATGACAGAACTAGAGCGACTCCAAGAGGAGAATGAACGCTTACGGACTGAGGTGGCCTACCTAAAAAAGTTAAAAGAGCTGGAAGACAGGGACGAAGCCTTAGAGCGAGAAAGGCAGAGACAATTAGAGAAATGGCTTCAGGAGGATTTCGACTAGATTTACTTCTTGAAACAGCACGTTTAGCTCGCTCAACTTACTATTATCAGTTGAAACAACTGGATGGGCTTGATAAAGATAAAGAGCTTAAAACCGAAATTCAGGCCATTTATAATGACCATAAAGGAAATTATGGCTATCGTAGAGTTACTCTTGAATTGAGGAATCGTGGTCATATAGTAAACCATAAGAAGGTCCAACGTCTGATGAAAGTCCTTGGTTTAACAGCTCGAATTCGCCGGAAACGAAAGTATTCTTCCTACCAAGGAGAGATTGGTAAGAAAGCAGAGAATCTCATTCAACGTCAGTTTGAAGCATCAAGGCCAATGGAAAAGTGCTATACGGATGTGACAGAGTTTGCCATTCCAAATAGCACACAGAAACTCTATTTATCGCCAGTTTTAGATGGATTTAATAGCGAAATTATCGCCTATAATCTTTCAACTTCACCAAACTTAGAACAAGTGAAAGCTATGTTAAACCAGGCCTTTACAGAGAAACACTACGAGCATACGATTCTCCATAGCGATCAAGGCTGGCAATACCAACACGATTTTTATCATCGGTTCCTAGAGAGTAAGGGAATTCAAGCATCCATGTCACGCAAGGGCAACAGCCCAGACAATGGCATGATGGAGTCCTTCTTTGGCATTTTGAAATCTGAAATGTTTTATGGTTATGAGAAGCACTTTAGGTCTTTAGAAGACCTTGAACAAGCTATTGTGGACTACATTGATTACTACAACAACAAACGAATTAAAGTCAAACTAAAAGGACTTAGCCCTGTGCAATACAGAACTAAATCCTTTCAATAATTATTTGTCCAACTTTTGGGGGTCAGTACAATCCGTTGCTTTTTTTGGAAATAAGGGACTATTGTCCCAGACTCTAAAAACTATGAGTTTTTAGTCTTCTTTTTTCTTGCGAGCAAGAAGTCCAAGCGCTGCTAGGCTAGCGTTAGCTTCTGTACCTGTGTTAGGCAACTCTTGTTTAGCCTCAGCTTCTTTTTCTGATATTTGTTGCACTGGTTGCTCTTGTATTGTTTCTTGAATCTTACGATAAACATGACGGACATTACCGTTCGCATCTTTCTCTGTTCTGACTAATTCATATCCTGTGATATCCTTAGCTGGAACTTCGCCATTTTCATTTGGAAGAATTGGGTTACCATTTTCATCCACAAATGTTGTGATGATAGATGTTTCTGGTGTTGTCACTTTACGGTAAATATTACGGACATTTCCATTCGCCTCTTTTTCAGTACGAACGATTTCATATCCTTTTAATTCTTTACCTGGATGTGAACCATTTTCATCCGGAATGATTAATTCTCCGTTTTCATCTACATAAGTTGTGATGACTTTGTATTCAAATGGAGTTGGAGTAGGTGTTGGCGTTACAACCTTTTCATATACGTGTTCGATATCTCCGTTTGGAAGTTTCTTCGTTTCTACGAATCTGTATTCTGGAACATTATCTTTCTTCGGTGTTGTTCCATCTTCACTTGGATATCCTTTAATTGGATTTCCATTTTCGTCTACAAACTCAGTATCCGGACGTACTGTTGGTGTGTATTGAGCAGAGATAGTTTTACCTAATTTATCTTTTCTAACGACCGTAATTCCATCTGCAGTACCTGTAAATTCTGGTTCTGGTTTGAATGTTACTTTACCTGTCGCATCGATTGTATATGTTCCTTCTCCTTCTACTACTCTTGTAGTTGTTCCATCATCAAATGTTGGTGGTACATCTAAGTCAACATCTCCTGTGAATTCTGGAGTGTTAGATTGTGGAGTATTCTTAGCACCTTCCGATGTTTTGTCTACAGTCTTCGTTACTGGAGTTACTGTTGGTGTGTACGTAGCTGTTACAGGTGTTCCGTTTTTATCTTGACGTTGAACTGTTACACCTGTTGCTGTTCCTAAGAATTCTGATTCTGGCGTGAATGTCACTTTACCAGTCGCATCGATTGTATATATTCCTTCTCCATCAACTGTTACTGAATCAACTGGATCTCCTGTCTTAGGATCGATTAGTTTCGCTGGTTCGTCAGTATTAATTTCAACAGTTTCTTCTTTTCCATTGATTTTCACTGATCCACCTTTGAATTCTGGTGTTCCTGTTTGTGGTTGACCTTTAGGTCCAGTAGATGTCTTATCTTCTCCAGTTGGCGTTACTGGCACTACTTTTGGAGTATACTTAGCTGTTACTGGCGTTCCATTCTTATCTACACGTTGAACTTCTACACCTTCTCCTTTTCCAGTAAATTGTGGTTCTGGTTGGAATTTAACTTTACCATCTTCGATTGTGTATGTTCCTTCTCCAGGAATTACTACTGGTTCATCAGTTGGTTCTCCTGTTTCTAGATCAATTAGTTTAGGTGCTTTTGTTTCATCAATCTCAACAGTTTTTGGTACACCATTAACCGTTACTGTTCCACCTTTGAATTCTAGTAATCCTGTTTGTGGTTTACCTTGAATATCTTTAGATTTAGCTGGTGTTGCTGTTGGAGTTACACCTTTAACTTTAGGTGTATATTTCGCTTGAACTGTTGTTACGTTTGTATCTTGACGTTGAACAGTTACTCCTGTTGCTTGTCCTGTAAATTGTGGTTCTGGTTGGAATTTTACCTCCCCAGATTTAGGATCGATCGTGTATGTTCCTTCACCAGGAATCACTACTTTGTTTTTATCAGTTGGCTTCCCTGTTTCTGGATCGATTAATTTCGCTGGTTGCTCATCAGTAATTGTAATTGCAACATCAGGATTTCCTGGTGTGAATTTTGGTGTTCCATTTTGTTCAGCACCTTGTACATCTTCTGATGTTACGTCTTCTCCTGTTGGTTTTACTGGAGTTACTGTTGGTGTGTACGTAGCTTTAGCAGGTGTACCATTTTCATCTAAGCGTTGAACATCAATACCTGTTGCTTTTCCAGTGAATTGTGGTTCTGGTTGGAATTTAATACTTCCATTTGGTTCGATTGTATATGTTCCCTCTCCTTCAACAGTCACTGAGTCTACCGGGTTTCCTGTTTCTGGATCGATTAATTTCGTTGAAGTTTCAACAATCGGTACTCTTGAATCTCCTGCTGTAAATGTTGGAGTTCCAAATTGAGCTTTCCCTTGTACATCCGTTGTTTTAACTGGTGTTGCCGTTGGTTTAATTGGCGTGATATTTGGAGTATACGTAGTTTTTACTGTTGTTCCGTTTGTATCTGCCGCTTGAATCGTTACTGGTTGAACCGTTCCTACATAAGTTTTATCCGTTGGTGTAAATACCGCCGTTGCTTTTCCACTTACCACTTTTAGTGTGTAAATACCGACAACATCTCCTGCTGGATTTTTAGCTGGTACTGAGTCTGCTGGTTGTCCATCTTCACCTAATAGTTTGAATGAAGCAGGATCAATTGCTACTGATTTTTCTGTTCCATTTACATCCGCCTTACCTGCTGTAAATGTTACTTCTTTCGATTGTTCTACCCCTTGTACATCTGTTGAATCAGCTGGTTTAGCCGTTGGTTTAACCCCTACGATTACTGGAGTATATTCCGCAGGTACTGTTGTTCCATTCGTATCTTGACGTTGAACCGTTACTGGTTGAACTGGTCCTACATAAGATTTATTTTCTGGTGTGAATGTTACTACCCCTGTAGCCGGATTTAAAGCATATTTACCGATTACATTTCCTTCTGGATCTTTTGCTGGTATTTCATTTGTTGTTGACGGTTGCCCAGTTATTGGATCGATTAATTTCGGTGGTACATTTTCATCAATTGGCGTATCTTCACGTCCAGGTTTGAAGTATGGTTTACCGTTTTGAGTTTCACCTTGAACTCCTGTTGTAACATTGTCAAATCCTTCTGGTACTACCGGTATAACAATTGGTGTATATTTCGCTGTAGCTGGAGTTCCATTTGTATCTACACGTTTTACAGTTACACCTTTAGCTGTTCCTGTAAATTGATTTTCAGGTACAAATGTTACTGTTCCGTCTTCTGCTACTGTGTATACCCCTTCTCCTGGAACTTCTTTTCTAGTTGTTCCATCTTCAAATGTCGCAGGAACTTTAGCATCAATCGGGAACTCAGTATCCCCTGCTGTAAATGTTACCGTTCCTGTTTGAGTTTTACCTTGGAATCCTGTTGTCGTTTTATCTTGTCCTTCTGGTACTACTGGAGTCACAGTTGGAGTATAAGTTGTTTCTACTTTTGTTCCATTTTTGTCTGCTGCAGTTACTTTCGCTGGGTCTGGTGTTCCAGTAAAGTCTTTATTTGGTTGGAATGTAATTACTCCAGTTTCTGGATCTAAAGTATAAGTACCCACTTCTTTTCCATCTTTAAGAGCTGGCATTGTTGTGACTTCTGCACCTGTTGGGTCTACAAGTTTCACTGTAGATTTATCGATTGGTGCTGATTCGTCACCTTCTTTGAACATTGTAGTTGCATCTTGAGTTTGTGGTTTACCTTGTTTTCCACTTGTCTCTTTTGGTTCTGCAGTTGGTTCTACTTCTTCCACTTCTGGAGTGTAGTTTCCACTAGATGTAACTTCAACTTTATTTCCTTCTGAGTCTGTTGCTGTTACAGATACTTTTACTTTTACTTTTACTTTTACTTCTACGCCTTTCGCTTGTCCTTTGAAGCTTGGCTCTGGTGTGAATGTTACTGCACCTGTTGCTGGGTCAATAGCGTATGTTCCTTCTCCTTCAACTACAACCTTACCTTCTTCATTAGCACCTTCTAATGAGTACTTAGCTGTTGTCCAGTCTACGTTTGTATTATCTGGAGTATTAGCTCCTGTGTTTAATGCTGAGAATCTTTCGCTTCCTGGAATTGAAGTTTGAACTTGACCTTGTTTTCCAGTTGTTTCATCATCTTTTGGTTTAACACCATATACTGTTGGTGTATAAGTCGTTGTAGATTCTACTACTACTGGATTTCCATCGTCTCCTGTTAATGTGACATTAGCTGAAACTGTTAAAGGTTTAGCCGTACCGATAAATCCTGGAGCTGGTGTGAAGTTCACTTTACCTGTGTTTTCATCAATTTCATAAGTACCTTCATCAGTAGTTACAGAACTTGCTTTTTTACCTGATTCTGGATCAACTAGTTTGTAGTCAGATACTTCTGCATCATTTGGTAAACCAGTCTTGAATCCTGTTTCCATTGAATCAGTTTGTTCTTGTCCTTCTGCTCCAGAAGATTTTTCAGGTTTAGAGACTACGATGTAGTAAGTTGTTTCTGCAACTGCATCTTCTGTTACTGCTCCATCATCTGTATTTCCTACTGTTGGAGTCGTTACAACACCATTTGAATCAACTGCTCTTACAGTCACTTTATAAGATCCGTATTGACCTAATGTATATGCTGCAACTTCTGGATTCGATAAGTTTTCAGTCGCTTTTGTTTTCAATGCTGTACGTGCTGCTTCTACTGCTTTTTCTGCTTCTAAAGCTTCTTGACGACTTGAAGTAACTTTCGCTGTTAATTCAGGAAGTTTTCCTTGAGCTTCTTTTAATTTCTCATCTAAGCTAGCTTTGAACTCTTTTGCATCTTTAAGTTTCGGCTCTATAATATTTGTAGTGGGTAAATCCCCTATGGATATTATGGAGCCTATTTTGTTGTAGAAAAAAAGTCCCATATCATCTATAATGAAAAGCGACCAAACTATCATTAGAAAGATTCATATGGAACAATTACATTTTATCACAAAACTACTCGATATCAAAGACCCTAATATCCAAATTATAGATGTCATTAATAGAGATACACACAAGGAAATCATCGCTAAACTGGACTACGACGCCCCATCTTGCCCTGAGTGTGGAAGTCAAATGAAGAAATATGACTTTCAAAAACCGTCTAAGATCCCTTACCTCGAAACAACTGGTATGCCTACTAGAATTCTCCTTAAAAAACGCCGTTTTAACTGCTATAAGTGCTCGAAAATAGCGGTCTCCGAGACCTCCCTCGTCAAGAAGAATCATCAAATCCCTCGTATCATTAATCAAAAAATTGCTCAAAAGCTGATTGAAAAGACTTCTTTGACCGATATTGCTCATCAGCTGTCCATTTCAACTTCAACTGTTATTCGCAAGCTCAATGACTTTCACTTTAAGCATGATTTTTCTCGCCTTCCACAGATTATGTCCTGGGACGAGTATACCTTTACAAAGGGAAAGATGAGTTTCATTGCGCAAGATTTTGATAATCTTAATATCATCACTGTTCTTGAGGAACGAACACAAGCTGTCATCCGAAATCACTTTCTTCGATACGATAGAGCCGTTCGTTGTCAGGTGAAAATCATTACTATGGATATGTTTAGTCCCTACTATGACTTAGCTAGAAAACTTTTTCCGTGTGCTAAAATCGTTCTAGATCGTTTCCATATTGTACAACATCTAAGCCGTGCTATGAGTCGTGTGCGTGTCCAAATCATGAATCAGTTTGAACGAAAATCTCATGAATACAAGGCTATCAAACGCTACTGGAAACTCATCCAACAGGATAGTCGTAAACTTAGCGATAAACGTTTTTATCGTCCTACTTTTCGCATGCACTTGACCAATAAAGAGATTCTAGACAAGCTTTTGAACTATTCAGAAGACTTGAAACACCACTATCATCTCTATCAACTCTTGCTGTTTCACTTTCAGAATAAGGAGCCGGAGAAATTCTTCGGACTCATTGAGGACAACCTTAAGCTGGTTCATACTCTTTTTCAGACTGTCTTTAAAACCTTTCTAAAGGACAAAGAGAAAATTGTCAATGCCCTTCAACTACCCTATTCAAACGCCAAATTAGAAGCGACCAATAATCTCATCAAACTTATCAAGCGCAATGCCTTTGGATTTCGAAACTTTGAAAACTTCAAAAAACGGATTTTTATTGCTCTGAACATCAAAAAAGAAAGGGCAAATTTTGTCCTTTCTCGAGCTTAGCTTTTCTTCAACCCACTACAGTTGACAAAGAGCCGCTTTTTATATCTAAGGTTAGACTTTTATCCCAGACTCTTCTAAAAAAACACATAATATCAAAGTTTTCAAATACCTGATACTATGCATTTTTATAATTTCAAGGAGTTTTGTCTATCCTCTTTTTTTTATTTTATTTTTACGGTTTAATACGGTGCAACATACGTGGGAATGGAATGGCTTCACGGATGTGTTTTGTTCCTGCTGCAAAGGTTACCATACGTTCGATACCGATACCAAATCCTCCGTGTGGAACTGTACCGTATTTACGAAGGTCAAGGTAGAATTCATACTCAGTACGATCCATGCCAAGTTCATCCATTTTTGCGACAAGGGCATCGTAGTCTTCCTCACGCATAGAACCACCGATAATTTCTCCATAGCCTTCTGGAGCAAGCAAGTCTGCACAAAGCACGCGCTCTGGATTTCCAGGAACTGGTTTCATGTAGAAGGCCTTGATGGCTGCTGGATAGTTCATGACAAATGTTGGCACACCAAAGTGGTTTGAAATCCAAGTTTCATGTGGTGAACCAAAGTCATCACCATGCTCAAGATGTTCGTAGTCAGCATCTTCATCATTCTCATGCTCTTGCAAGAGGTCAATGGCTTGATCGTAAGTGATACGTTTGAATGGCTCTGAAATGTAGCGTTTCAAGAGTTCTGTATCACGTTCCAAAGTTTCCAAGGCTTGAGGCGCACGGTCAAGAACACCTTGAAGAAGAGCTTTCACATAAGCTTCTTGCAAGTCAAGTGACTCATCATGTGTCAAGTATGAGTACTCTGCGTCCATCATCCAAAACTCAGTCAAGTGACGGCGTGTTTTTGATTTTTCAGCACGGAATACTGGACCAAAGTCAAAGACACGACCAAGGGCCATAGCGCCTGCTTCTAGGTAAAGCTGACCTGATTGGCTCAAGTAGGCTGGAGTTCCGAAGTAGTCAGTTTCAAAGAGTTCAGTTGAATCTTCTGCCGCGTTTCCTGAAAGGATTGGGCTATCAAATTTCATGAAGCCGTTCTTGTCGAAGAACTCATAAGTTGCGTAGATGATAGCGTTACGGATTTGCATCACTGCTACTTGCTTACGAGAACGGAGCCACAAGTGACGGTTGTCCATCAAGAAGTCTGTTCCGTGTTCTTTTGGTGTGATTGGGTAGTCTTGAGATTCACCAATCACTTCGATGTCTGTAATGTCCAACTCATAGCCAAACTTAGAACGTTCGTCTTCTTTGACAATACCTGTCACATAGACAGACGTTTCTTGGCTCAAGCGTTTGATGACATCAAACTTCTCAAGTCCCACTTCTTCACCAAATTTTTCTACAAAGTTTGGTTTAAAGGCTACACCTTGGAAGAAGGCTGTTCCATCACGCAATTGCAAGAAGGCAATTTTCCCTTTTCCTGATTTGTTGGCAACCCAAGCGCCAATCGTCACTTCTTGACCAACATAGTCTTTTACATCAATAATCGTTACACGTTTTGTCATTATTTTTCCTTTTCTTTTTTATTCTTTATGGCAAACCACCTCTATATTGTTCCCGTCTGGGTCAATCATAAAAGCAGCGTAGTAAATCGGTTGCTCACTGCGATAACCAGGAGCCCCATTGTCTCGCCCACCTGCCTCTAAGCCAGCCTCATAACAAGCTTGAACCTCTTCCTTATTTTCTGCTAAGAAAGCAAAGTGAATAGGATCTTGTGTCCCCTGAGCCAGCCAAAAATCACCACCAGGATGAGGGCTGTTTGGGGCAAGAAAACTGATTAGAGAAGTAGTCTTAAAAGCCAATTTATAGCCCAAAGGAGCGAGAAAACTCCTATAAAATCCTTCTGAAATTTGTAAATCCTTTACCTTAATTTCAAAATGATCAATCATTCTCACTCTCCATAAATGCTTTCAAACGTTTAACTGCTTCTTTAAGCGTGTCTAGGTCTGTCGCATAGCTGAGGCGGACATTTTCTGGCGCTCCAAAGCCAGCTCCTGTTATGAGTGCCAAACCAACTTCCTCAAGAATAGCTGTTGTAAAGTCAGTCACATCCGTATAATCTTTCATCTCCATAGCTTTTTTAACATTTGGAAAGAGATAGAAGGCTCCTTGTGGCTTAACGACTTCAAAACCAGGGACCTCACATAATAGCGGATAAATGGTATTGAGACGCTCCTCAAAAGCTTGACGCATGATATCAACAGAATCTTGCGGTCCAGTTAGGGCTTCGATGGTTGCATATTGTGAAACAGCAGTTAGGTTAGAAGTTGTTTGACCTGTCAATTTGCTCATAGCAGCAATGATTTCAGAATCACCTACCGCATAACCAACTCGCCAACCCGTCATGGCATAGGCCTTAGATACACCGTTAATGACAATGGTTTGCTTGCGAATGACTTCTGATAGACTAGAGATTGGTACGAACTCATTCCCGTTATAGACCAAACGACCATAAATATCATCTGCTAAAATCAGAATGTCATGCTCAACTGCCCAATTTCCGATAGCTAGTAATTCTTCACGAGTATAGATCATACCAGTCGGATTAGATGGTGAATTGAGAACCAAAACCTTTGTCTTATCTGTCCTAACTAGTTCTAGTTGATCCACCGTGACTTTAAAATCATTGTCTTCTTTAGCTTGAACAAAGACTGGAATCCCTTCTGCCATCTTGACCTGATCTCCATAACTAACCCAGTATGGAGTTGGAATAATAACCTCATCTAAAGGATTGATTACAGCCATAAAGAAAGTATAGAGGGAGAACTTGGCACCTGTGGCAAAGGTAACCTCATTACTTGCGACAGAATAGCCATAGTAACGCTCGAAGTAGGTATTCACTGCAGCTTTTAATTCTGGTAGACCTGAAGCTACTGTATAGAAGGAAGCCTGTCCTTCTCGAATAGCTTTAACTGCTGCATCCTGAATATTTTCAGGAGTGTGAAAATCTGGTTGTCCCAAGGTCAAGAAAAGGACATCCTTACCTTGAGCTTTTAATTTTTTTGCTCTCGCATCACTAGCTAAAGTGACACTTTCTTCCATTTCTAAAACACGGTTGGATAGTTTCATAGGCCCTCCTTATTGACCAATGCTCCTGTTTCAAAATCTACTAGATAAAAATCAGAGCCTGACTTGACTTCCCAGATTGGCTTATCTTGATAACGGCCAAAGGTAATCTTGTCAATCTCGCCAGCTCCTTTTTCCTTCGAAACAGCTTCTGCTTTTTCTTGTGAAACACCTTGATTTAGCTGATAAACGTAAATCTTATGGTCATCTTTTCCAATCAGGACAGCAAGTGCTTCTTGTTTTTTATTATGACCAAGAACGCTATAATAGGATTCCAAGCCATTGTATAAGTCAACCTGATCAGCCTGCTCTAATCCTGCATACTGCTGAGCTAATTTTTCTCCTTCACTTTTAGCTGTTTGATAGGGTTTCATGCCGAGAGAAACCAGATACAGAAAGGAAGCACTGATAACCACAAACAAAATCGTCATCCCTAGACCATACTGCCACAGTAGATTATTTTTTGCTTTGTTTTGTCTTTTTTTCACTCGTCTATTTTACCATCTATTGGGCTTTATTACAAGTGAATGCAAGAACAAACCTATATTATTTCTTCCTTCAAACAAAACAGATTTTTCTTAGCTAAAACCGAGCAAGAAAATTAAAGACAGCTCCAAAATCAACCTATTAAAAAACCTGAGCTTGGCACTCAAGTTTTTAGAAGTTCTTTTAATCTATGGTATTATTTTATTATCTATTCTTTTAGCCATTTTTCCTAAAAATACAGGCAGTAGAAGGCTAATCATGACTAAAAAGAATCCTAGATAAAGAAATGCTACTACAAAGCCTAAATGGTCAATCAACCACCCTGTCAGTGGGAAGAATACAATCATACTTAGGCTAAACATCATAGAGTAGACACTCAGCATGGTTGCCCTTACTTCACTTGGAAGGCGCTCTTGCAAATCATTGTCAAAAATCGGCTGAAAAAGAGCATATAGAGCATTACTAATCAAATAAATCAAAATATAGATTAGAGGTGTTCTAAAGTAGGACAGCATATAGGTGACTCCAGTCAGCAGGACGAGAAGAGGGAAAATCTTCAAGGCAGCATATTTCTTTCCAATCTTACTCGCTAGATAGACTGCAAGGATATTCAGGAGACTACCAAGTAGCATAACTGCTGAAATTTGCCAGCTACTTAAATCCGGTAACTGATTTTGATAGTAAAAATAAAACATGCACATAAGTGTTCCGACAATCTGAGATAAAATCATCCAGTTGAAAAGCATGGGATTTCGCTCCAACTCATCCCTAACAGTCCAAATAATCTGTTTCATCGTCACACTATCAGCTTTTTCTAGCTTGACACTAGGTTCTTTCAGCATCCAAATCAGGAAAAGAACTATGATAGAAGTGGCAATCATGATATAGTAGGTCAGGTGCAATTGACCATGGACAAAAAATCCCGCCAACACTGTCCCCAAAGACCGAGTTCCTTCTGCTACTCCTGACATAAAACTTGAAATAGATAAGTAACGCTTCTTGAGTCCAGCCTCTACAGCCGAGTCATAGACCATTGCTGCGCTTGTTCCTGAATCAAAATTATAAGACAAGGCATTTATCGCCATAGCTAGTGCATAAATCCAAAAATTTCCTTGCCCAGCCAACATGAGAATAGAAGACACAATTCCTGCTATACGACTTAAATAAAGGTTGGTCTTATAGGAATAGCGGTCAGCTAACATACCAGATGGAATTTCACAGAGAAGACTGGTCGTATGAAAAATACTTTCCAGAAGTCCAATCTGCCAAAGAGACATACCGTTTTGACTGAGAAAGAGAATCCAAAAACTGGTAATCCCTAGAAATGCAAAAAACTCAACTCCGGCCATCAGGCCAATATTTTTCCGATAATTTCTTATTAACATCTTTTCTCCTTAACAAGTGTATTATTATTTCTTTTGTCCGTCACTTGTTAATCTTTGCCTTACATGATCTCCACCCCTTTTAGAAGCATTCTTCAATGCCATTATTGTTCCTTTAATGATTTATGAAATGATACCGGAAAATAGCTGTTCTGTGGTTTCTATTGCTAGTTTTCTTGTTTATTTTAGCACTTATGTCATTATATTACAAGAGAATATTGGAATACTCCTATAAAATCAAAGAAAACTAAAATCCAAAAAACAGTTCTTACTTTTCCAGTGGCAACTGACTAGAGTTTCAGCAATTTTATAATTTTCAAATAAACTCTGAGCAAATCTCTTGCAAGTCCTTTTGTTTTGTTGTAATATATTTTATAACAACAAGAGGGTTCTCGAAATTTTAAGCAAAAGGAGACACATTATGTCTAAAAAAGTATTATTTATCGTCGGATCACTACGTCAAGGTTCTTTCAACCACCAAATGGCTCTCGAAGCTGAGAAAGCACTTGCTGGTAAAGCAGAAGTTAGCTACCTCGATTATTCAGCCCTTCCTCTCTTTAGCCAAGATTTGGAAGTTCCAACACATCCAGCTGTAGCTACTGCTCGTGAAGCAGTTCTCGCTGCGGATGCTATCTGGATCTTCTCTCCAGTCTACAACTTCTCTATCCCTGGAACTGTGAAAAACTTGCTTGACTGGCTATCTCGCGCTCTTGACTTGTCTGATACACGTGGCGCTTCTGCCCTTCAAGACAAGTTTGTCACAGTATCATCTGTAGCCAATGCAGGTCACGATCAACTCTTCGCTATTTACAAAGACCTCTTGCCATTCATCCGTACACAAATCATTGGCGATTTCACTGCTGCACGTGTCAATGACTCTGCTTGGGTAGACGGAAAATTGGTTCTTGAAGAATCAGTCCTAAATTCACTTGAAAAACAAGCTCAAGATTTGCTCGCAGCAGTTCAGTAAAAAATAGAGAATTTTAAGAAGTCTAAATCAATTATCGCCACCTAATAGGGTGGCATTTTTAGACTCAATCAAAATTTTCAGACAAACATCAGCCATCCAAAAAAACCTTGAGCGTTGCCACTCAAGGTTTTTAGCAGTCTTTTCCATCATAGGAAAATCATTCTAAGAATATTCTTTCATTCGAGATCTATCACTTATCATCTTCTTTCGAGAAATTAGTGACTGCTTTTGGCTGATTAATCTTCTTTTCTTCGACCTACATATAGGCTCAATAGAATACCGCTACCTAGAAGAACAGAGATATAATCAGATTGGCTTCCAGTTTCAGGTAATTTGTCCCCATGGTTTTCTTTAACTGTAGTTGGAACTACTGGGTTAGCATTTACTGGAGTTGCTGGTTGAGCTGGTGTTGGTACTACTGGTTGTTCTGGAACCGCTGGTACTGGTTTAACCGGTACTTCTGGTGTTGGAACAACTGGAGTTGGTTGTACTGGCACTTCTGGTGTCGGTACATTTGGTGTTGGTTGTACTGGCACTTCTGGTGTCGGTACATTTGGTGTTGGTTGTACTGGCACTTCTGGTGTCGGTACATTTGGTGTTGGTTGTGCTGGCACAGGTTTAACCGGTACACTTGGTGTTGGTTGTGCTGGTACTGTTGGCATATCTAATTCTGGTACTTCAGTAACTTCAGGCATACCTGGTACTCCACCGTTAAATTCTGGCAATTCATGAACTTCTGGCATTCCTGGCACACCACCGTTGAATTCTGGCAATTCATGAACTGGTGGTTCTGGCATTGCAAACGTTGGTCCTTCTGGCACATTACGTGTTGGAGGAACTGGTTTGTCATTTGATGGTGTTACTGGTTTGTCTTGGCATCCACATTTTCCGTCTTTGCCGTCTCGACCATCACGTCCATCTCTACCATCTTTGCCATCTTTAATAACTGTTTTTGTCACAGTTCCATCAGAATTGATGATTGTGATTGTATGACTACCATCACCATTATCTTCAACAGAAACTTTTGGTGATTTACCATCTTTACCGTCTTTAATCACCATTTCTGTCTTACTTCCATCCGGATTAGTGATTGTTACAACGTGAGTTCCGTCGTTATTATTTTTAACAGTTACACTTGGTGAAACGCCATCTTTACCGTCTTTACCATCTTTGATAATAGATTTGTATTCACGACCATCAGAATCTACGATTGTTAATGTGTGAGTTCCGTCTCCGTTATCAACGATGTTAGCTTTTGGTGATTTACCATCAAAGATTGTAGTTGTAGTTTCTTTACCATCAGCACCTGTTACTTTAATAGTGTGTGAACCATTGTTGTTATCAATCACTTCAAGTTTTGGTTCTTTACCATCACGAACTGTTGTTGTTGTAGTTGTTCCGTCTGAGTTCACAACTGTGATAGTGTGAGTGCCATCTCCGTTATCCACAACCTTAGCAGTTGGTGATTTACCGTCACGAACTGTGGTTTCAGAAACAGTACCATTACCGTTTTCTACACGGATAGTGTAAGTACCATCATGGTTATCTCTAACTGTTGCTACTGGTGATTTACCATCTTTAATGATTGTTTCAGTAGTTGTTCCATCACCATTTAGAACTGAGATCTTATGAGTTCCATTTTGTTCATCAGTTATAGTCACTTTTGGTGATTTACCATCACGAACTGTGGTTTCAGTTGTCACACCTTCTGGATTTGTAATAACGATTGTATGACTTCCGTCTCCATTATCACGAACAGATGCGGTTGGAGTACGTCCATCAACACCGTCACGTCCATTCTTAACGACAAACTCATTCTTAGTTCCGTCTGGGTTAGTGATTGTTACTGTGTGGCTTCCATCTGGATTTTCAGTAGTTGTTGCTGTTGCAGCTTTACCGTCTTTACCATCTTTGATGATAGCATTTGTAACATTACCGTCTCCATCTGTAACTTTAACAGTGTGAGTTCCATCTCCGTTATCAGTTACTTCAACTTTAGGAGTCTTACCATCTTTACCGTTTTTAACAACAGTTTCTTTAGATGTTCCATCTGGATTTGTTACAGTAATTGTGTGACTTCCATCTGGGTTTTCTGTTGTAGTGATAGTTGCAGTTTTACCGTCTTTACCATCTTTAACTTTCGTTGTAGATTCTGAACCATCAGGGTTTCTAACAGTAACAGAGTGTGTTCCATCTCCATTGTCAGTTACATTTACAACTGGTGATTTACCATCTGCTCCATTAGCTCCGTTTTCGCCTTTTTCACCTTTTTCACCTTTGTCGCCTTTTTCACCTTTATCGCCTTTTTCACCAGCTACTCCTTGAGGTCCACGAATATTTCCGATTTTGTTCCAAGAACCATTTTCTTTCTTGTAAACATCACCTGTATTGGCGTCGATATAAGTATCACCGTCTTTACCATCCTTAGCAGTTGGGGCAGTAGCTCCGCTTAATAATTCAGCTCCTCTTATAGCATCTTTACCATCATTACCATTCTCTCCTTTTGGAGCAGGAGGAATAACAGTGCTTGATATCAACTCATCACCTTCATCAAATACACCATTGTTATTATTATCATAATATGCTTTTATTTCGGTTCCCGCATATTCACCTGATGGTTTAGGTTGAGTTGATGTTGGTTGTGATGCTGTTGAGCCTGTAGCTGATGGTTGTGAAACTGTTGAACCTGCAGTTGCTGGTTGTGAAACTGTTGAACCTGTAGTTGATGGTTGTACTGTTTCTGATGACTCAGTTGCTCTTCTATCTTCATCTGGTAATGCTCTTCTATTTCTTGCACTTCTTGATGTTCCAGAAGGTTGTGAATTAGAAGTTGATCCAACACCTCTTCTAACTGCTTCCACCAATGCATTTAAGTCAATAGTTGGTGTACGACCATCTTTACCATTCTTACCATCTTTGACAGTGAAGGTTACTGGATCTTTACCTGGTGTTGTGATAGTTACAAGAGTGCTTTGACCATCTTGTCCACGTTGAGTAGTGATTGTAGGAGTTTGTCCATCCTGACCGGTTGCACCAGTTTCTCCCTTAGCACCATCTTGAACAAAGACTGTAGTTGGTTGTGAACCATCATGGTTATCAACAGTGATTTCTACACCTTTATGACCTTCTTCATCCTTACGAACAGCTGTTACTGTTGGAGAGACACCGTCCACTCCATCTTTAATAACTGCAAGAGGTTTTTCTAGGTTCAATGGTTGACCTGGATGTGCTGGATCTTCTTGGTAAACTTTAGTTTCTTTACCATCTTTGACAGTAAGCAATGATTTACCATCACGTCCGTCCGCACCTTTAGCACCATCTTTAATCATTTCAGAACCTAGAAGTTCATCAGTTCCTGGAGTGTACTTACCATCATTGTTTTCATCAGTATAGAATGTCACAATTGTATGAGATGGATTTCCATTTTGTCCTTCGACACGGAGCAAATCAACTTTTGGAGTTTTACCGTTTAGACCATTTTCTCCGTCCTTAACATTTACTGTAACTGGATCTTTTCCTGGAACAGTGAATGTAATGTCAGTACTATGGCCGTCTTTACCTGGAGTTACAGTTACTTCTGGAGTCTTACCATCTTCTCCACGTTCACCTTTGTCCCCTTTAGGGCCTTTGATGTTGCCTTCTTTATCCCAGTTGCCGTTATTCTTAACGAAGACGTCGCCTGTTTCTGTATTAACGTATTTATCGCCGTCTTTACCTTGATTTGCTTCTGGGTTAACTTTGCCGTTCAAGACGTCTTTTCCGTCGCGTCCATCACGTCCGTCACGACCTGCTGCACCATCACGTCCGTCGCGTCCTGGTAAACCTTGTGCTCCGTCTTGACCATCACGACCTTGAAGACCTTGTTCACCTTTGTCCCCTTTAGGGCCTTTGATGTTGCCTTCTTTATCCCAGTTGCCGTTATTCTTAACGAAGACGTCGCCTGTTTCTGTATTAACGTATTTATCGCCGTCTTTACCTTGATTTGCTTCTGGGTTAACTTTGCCGTTCAAGACGTCTTTTCCGTCGCGTCCATCACGTCCGTCACGACCTGCTGCGCCATCACGTCCGTCGCGTCCTGGTAAACCTTGTGCTCCGTCTTGACCATCACGACCTTGAAGACCTTGTTCACCTTTGTCCCCTTTAGGGCCTTTGATGTTGCCTTCTTTATCCCAGTTGCCGTTATTCTTAACGAAGACGTCGCCTGTTTCTGTATTAACGTATTTATCGCCGTCTTTACCTTGATTTGCTTCTGGGTTAACTTTGCCGTTCAAGACGTCTTTTCCGTCGCGTCCATCACGTCCGTCACGACCTGCTGCGCCATCACGTCCGTCGCGTCCTGGTAAACCTTGTGCTCCGTCTTGACCATCACGACCTTGAAGACCTTGTTCACCTTTGTCCCCTTTAGGGCCTTTGATGTTGCCTTCTTTATCCCAGTTGCCGTTATTCTTAACGAAGACGTCGCCTGTTTCTGTATTAACGTATTTATCGCCGTCTTTACCTTGATTTGCTTCTGGGTTAACTTTGCCGTTCAAGACGTCTTTTCCGTCGCGTCCATCACGTCCGTCACGACCTGCTGCGCCATCACGTCCGTCGCGTCCTGGTAAACCTTGTGCTCCGTCTTGACCATCACGACCTTGAAGACCTTGTTCACCTTTGTCCCCTTTAGGGCCTTTGATGTTGCCTTCTTTATCCCAGTTGCCGTTATTCTTAACGAAGACGTCGCCTGTTTCTGTATTAACGTATTTATCGCCGTCTTTACCTTGATTTGCTTCTGGGTTAACTTTGCCGTTCAAGACGTCTTTTCCGTCGCGTCCATCACGTCCGTCACGACCTGCTGCGCCATCACGTCCGTCGCGTCCTGGTAAACCTTGTGCTCCGTCTTGACCATCACGACCTTGAAGACCTTGTTCACCTTTGTCCCCTTTAGGGCCTTTGATGTTGCCTTCTTTATCCCAGTTGCCGTTATTCTTAACGAAGACGTCGCCTGTTTCTGTATTAACGTATTTATCGCCGTCTTTACCTTGATTTGCTTCTGGGTTAACTTTGCCGTTCAAGACGTCTTTTCCGTCGCGTCCATCACGTCCGTCACGACCTGCTGCGCCATCACGTCCGTCGCGTCCTGGTAAACCTTGTGCTCCGTCTTGACCATCACGACCTTGAAGACCTTGTTCACCTTTGTCCCCTTTAGGGCCTTTGATGTTGCCTTCTTTATCCCAGTTGCCGTTATTCTTAACGAAGACGTCGCCTGTTTCTGTATTAACGTATTTATCGCCGTCTTTACCTTGATTTGCTTCTGGGTTAACTTTGCCGTTCAAGACGTCTTTTCCGTCGCGTCCATCACGTCCGTCACGACCTGCTGCGCCATCACGTCCGTCGCGTCCTGGTAAACCTTGTGCTCCGTCTTGACCATCACGACCTTGAAGACCTTGTTCACCTTTGTCCCCTTTAGGGCCTTTGATGTTGCCTTCTTTATCCCAGTTGCCGTTATTCTTAACGAAGACGTCACCTGTTTCTGTATTAACGTATTTATCGCCGTCTTTACCTTGATTTGCTTCTGGGTTAACTTTGCCGTTCAAGACGTCTTTTCCGTCGCGTCCATCACGTCCGTCACGACCTGCTGCGCCATCACGTCCGTCGCGTCCTGGTAAACCTTGTGCTCCGTCTTGACCATCACGACCTTGAAGACCTTGTTCACCTTTGTCCCCTTTAGGGCCTTGTAGCCCTTGTGGCCCTTGTGGTCCTGCAACTCCGGCTTCACCTTTTAGACCTTGAGGTCCACGAATGTTACCAATCTTATCCCAAGTTCCGTTTTCTTTCTTATAAACATCACCTGTAGTTGCATCGATATAAGTGTCGCCATCTTTACCATCATCTGCTGTTGGTGCTTTAGGTCCACTTAATAATTCAGCACCATTACGTCCGGCTGCACCTGCTGCACCATTGGCACCGTCTGTACCATTATAAATTGGTTGTTTAGCAATTAAGTCATCTATACCTTCATCGTACCGACCATTACCATTGTTATCAAAGTACGCTGTAATAAGAGTACCTTCTCTTGGTTTTTCTGCTGGTGCTGTAGATGGGGCGTCTGCTAAAGCTCTTCTTACTCTTCCGCTTCTTTGATTGTTTAATCTTGCTGCTGCTTCAGCTAAGGCATTTAAGTCAATGGTTGGTGTACGTCCATCTTTACCATCTTTAATGTTAACTGTTACAGGTTCTTCTCCTGGAACTGTAAATGTAATGTCAGTACTGCGACCATCTGCTCCACGAGCAGTTGTGATTTTTGGAGTTTTTCCGTCACGTCCCGCTGCTCCTGTTTCACCACGGTCTCCACGTTCTCCTTTTTCACCTTGCGCTCCGGTTAGACCACGTTCGCCTTGGTCACCTTTTTCGCCTTTAGCACCATCTGCAATGACAACTTCTTTTAGTTTTGTATCTTCTGCATCAAATTCGTTGTTATCATTTTGGTCATAATAGAAGATAACTGTTGTTGTTTTATCTGCGTCATTTCGTTGAGTCGCAACTAATGGACTTGCGCCATCGAAACCATCTCTTACAACAGTACTTGTAACATTACCTCTACCGTCGTTAATAGTGATAGTATGAGTGCCGTCATTTTTATTATCTTTAACGGTTACGGTTGGAGTTACACCGTCACGACCTGCCTGACCTTGTGCTCCAGTGAGACCGCGTTCACCTTGGTCTCCTTTTTCACCTTTAGCTCCAGTTAGACCGCGTTCGCCTCGGTCTCCTTTTTCACCTTTAGCTCCAGTTAGACCGCGTTCGCCTCGGTCTCCTTTTTCACCTTTAGCTCCAGTTAGACCGCGTTCGCCTCGGTCTCCTTTTTCACCTTTAGCTCCTTGAGCTCCAGTTAGACCGCGTTCGCCTCGGTCCCCTTTTTCACCTTTGGCACCTTGTGCTCCGGTTAGACCGCGTTCACCTTGGTCCCCTTTTTCACCTTTAGCACCTTGTGCTCCGGTTAGACCGCGTTCACCTCGATCTCCTTTTTCACCTTTGGCTCCTTGTGCTCCAGTTAGACCGCGTTCGCCTTGGTCTCCTTTTTCACCTTTAGCTCCAGTTAAACCGCGTTCACCTTGGTCCCCTTTTTCACCCTTGGCTCCATCTTTAATAGCAATTTTTTGAACAAGTTCGTCTACGCCTTCAGTATAAACACCATTTCCATCGTTATCAAGATAGAAAGTGAGGTTATTTGTATCACCAACTTTATTTTGATCAACACGTGGTTTTACTGTATCGATTAGCTCTTTAGCCACACCAATTTGCATAATACGTGGCTTAGCTTCTTTAGTAACAGAATTACTAATTGGCAATCCTAAAAGTGTTTCGTTACCAAATCGATGAACTTTATAGGTAATTTGACGTTGTCCTTTTTCACCTTCTCGAACTAATCTAGTTTGACCTTCTGGTAATTTACTAGTTGGAAGGTAGACTGTTTGGAAATCAATGTCTTCTGAAACAGTCTTATTATTAGTACCACCATAAGGGTTTGCATCCAAGTATAGTGGATTTGCTCTATGATAATAGTTGGAGTTGCTGTATGGGTCATTGCTAGTAGCGGCACCGCCACCACCTTGGTCCACGTTAAAAGTAACAGGTTTCAAACGAACAGACAAGTCACCATTTGGATTATTGATTGGCAAACTAAATCTGATTGTTTGTTCCGTATTTGTTGAAGTAGCAGAGGTCATACTGTATCCTGAGTGAGATACGTAGTTGGCACCTTGGCTAATAGGTTTTGATTGATCTCTTAACCTTGGAGTTGTGATTGTCGCATTGGAAGGATTTCCAAATCCATCCCCTTTATCCAAGATAAAGTTATTATTAACAAATTCGCCCGGACCAGAATATTTGATTGTGAAATTCAATTTATTACCTTGACGTACTGTTGTTACATCGTAATGAATTGAATTACCACCACGTGAGTTCCCGTAGCCACGGAAACTATAACTACGACCACCTTGGCTGATGTCTGAAAATGCAACTGTATTTCCAGAACCTGAGACAATTGGGTTGGCTGGATTGCTAGCCGCTCTAAAGCCACTATGACCTTTATCCAAGTCTTCCTTACGGATAGCTGGATTTTGGCGAGCATCAGAAAGGCTCAAACCTGGTTTCAAGATTTCATTAGTAGATTTTGGAGCTGAAGTTGTTTCTACTTTGGCAGGTGCATTAGTTGCTAAAACGCTACTATCAACAGCTGAACGGTCAGTCGTTGTTGCAACTGGCTTAGCTTCTTCTTTGGCTTCTGCTGTGTCAGCTTTCTTCACTACAGGAGTTTCTGATACAGTTCCTTTATCAGAGTTAGAACGAAGTTCTAGACCAATAATAGCCGATTGGATAGATGTCTCTGCTGCTGATATTTCAGCTTCAGATGCATCTGCTTTCCCAAGCAAGCTTTGACCAGCTTGGATACTTGCTTGCAAGTTAGCAGCACTTGCTTCTGTATATAACTTACTTTCTAATTTTTTAGCACGTGAAAGAGCTGTTAACAATTTTGACTTGTCAACAGCATCTTGATGACTTGCTTCTTTTTTGTCTTTTGCTTCTTCAACTTTTTCTGCTGGTCTAGTAGCTTCTTCAGTTTTAGCTGGAGTCGTTTCTACTGGGTTAGCAACAGTTGGAGCTGCATAAGTTGTTTCTTTTTTAGGTGTAGAAACTTCTGCTGGTTTAGTAGCTTCATCTACCTTATCCTTATCAACAGAGACACTATTAGTTGCCTCAGGATGTTGTTCCTCTGCTTGTACTGATTGCGCATTGGCAGCAGTTCCCAAGACTAAGGCTGTCCCGAGCAAGACACTAGCCGCACCAAAGTGATACTTACGAATAGAGTATCGTTGTTGCATGCTATACCAGTCAAATGATTTCTTATGTGAATGTTTCATTTCAAACTCCTAGATAGTAATTTATAGTTTACACTTTACAACTATTTGAGCCATTAATCAATATTATCTATGAAATTAATATATCTGATTTTTGTACCATGGAGCCATATTTTTTTTTTTTTTTTGAATTTAATGTACATATTTTTAATTCTTGTTTTTTTGTACAAAAGAATCATAATTATGATACAATATAATTTAGGAGGAAATACCTAAATGCGCAACCTTTTATCCACAAAAGACCAAAGACAATTACGTTTAATGGAAACCTTAATTCAGAATCGTAATTGGATAAGGTTACATGCACTTGCCGAAAAATTAGGATGTACAGAACGAATCCTAAAAAATGATTTAAATGAATTACGAACAGCTTTCCCAAATATTGACATCCAATCTTCCGTTAACGGAATTATGATTGATTTAGATGTTAACACTAGTGTGGAAGACGTTTATCAATATTTTCTAGCTCATTCCCAATCTTTTCAATTACTAGAATATATGTTTTTCAATGAGGGCCTGCCTATTTATCGAACGATAGAAAATCTTCACTCAAGTAGTGCTAATCTCTATCGATTAGGTCGAAATATTACAAAAAATCTATCCTCTCAATTCCAAATTGAATTATCTTTTACTCCAACTGAGATACATGGGAATGAAACTGATATTCGCTATTTTTTTGCCCAATACTTTTCTGAGCGCTATTATTTCCTAGACTGGCCTTTTCCTGACCTTCCTGAAGAGGATTTAACAGAGTTTGCTGATTTCTTCTATAAAATCACGAATTATCCAATGCGATTTTCAATTTATAGAATGTACAAATTGATGATAGCTATCAGTATTTACCGCGTCAAAAATGGTCATTTTATCGACTTACCAAATCATTTCTTCGATGAATACTACCCTCTTTTGATGAATATTCCAAATTTTGAGGAGCTACTTGTCCATTTCTCTGAAAAACTGGGACTTGAAATCACTCCAGATATCATCGCCCAAATTTTTATATCCTTTATTCAAAACAATCTTTTCTTAAATCCTCAAGAATTCTTCAACTCTTTAGAAGAAAACAGTGAAGCAAGATACTCTTACCAATTACTGAGTCAAATATTAGAACGCCTATCAAAACAATATAAGATTACTTTTACCAACCACGATGAGCTGATTTGGCATTTACACAACACTGCTTTCTTTGAAAGACAGGAAATCTTTTCTACCCCAATCCTATTTGAACAAAAAGCATTGACGATTAAAAAATTTGAAGTTTACTTCCCAGACTTTATGGGAAGTGCACGTCAAGAACTGGCTCAATACCGTCAAGCAATTGGACAGCATGACCATCCTGAACAGTTGGAACACCTGATGTACACCATCTTAACCCATGCTGAAAACCTCTCTACTCAGTTGTTAGAAAATCGACCACCTATCAAGGTTTTGATTATCAGTAACTTTGACCATGCTATATCCCTTACCTTTGTTGATATGCTTTCCTATTACTGTAATAACCGCTTTACCTTCGATATTTGGGATGAATTACAAACAAGTCCTGAGATTTTAAATCAGACAGATTACGATATCATCGTGTCTAATTTCTATATTCCAGGGATTACTAAGAAGTTTATTTGCCGAAACCATCTGTCAATCATGGATTTGGTTAATCACCTCAACACTTTATCAAATGAGATTCATATATCCAATACTTTATAAACTAAAAAGTCAGCAGGGTCCTGCTGACTTTTTCTCTTACCTGATTTCTATACTTCCTTAACAAAAACCAATTCCTGTGGCTGTGACAAATCTTCTCTGTAGGTAAACCCTGCAAAGCTTAAGCGACGAGCTTCCTCCACCGTCTGTACTTGATTTTGTATCAGGGCTGTCAGGAAAGCACCACGCGCTTTCTTTGAAATAGTTGAATGAATCTTCAGCTGACCACCTCTATCCTCCATGAATTTGAAGGTCACCATTTTTCCTCTGATTTCCTTAGAAAATACAGTCTCAAACTCGGATGACAAGAGAGAGAAAATTAGGTCTTCACCATTCATAGCTTCATCATAGGTTTGCTTCCAATGGCTCTTCAAAGTCTTACCTGCGACTTTTAACTTCATCAAAAAGTCCAAACGGTGAGGTGGCATAGGTGACAAGGCTGGAACGACTCCGTACAAAGCCGAAGTAATAAAGACATGATTTTCAAGATAGGCTTGTTCTGCCTCGGTCAACTTATCTCTCTTGATATGGCGGTACATGAGCCCATCAAAAAGTTTCAAGGCTGGGTAGTGTTGAGCAGTTTTGTTTTTTAAAGCTTGGATATTTTGAAATTCTTCCGCCGCCTTCTCGGCTGATACCTTGTAAAAACTCTCCAATTGACTAGCAGAATAGAGAGCCAAGGCATCCAGCACGGCCTGACTTTCTGGTTTTAAAGGAGTGGCTTCAATACTTGGCAAATCTGTGTTCATTTCTTTTGCTGTTGGGATTAAAATTTTCATATTAATAGTGTAGCATATTTTTTAGCCGCTACCAAGAAATTCATCTGAAAAACCTCGGTTTGACCGAGGTTTCTCTATTTATTTCGGCCATCCTAACCAGACAGCCACGAGAACAAGGGATATGCCTGCTAAGCTTGTTAAGATAGATAAAAGTTTATCTTTTTTCTCCTTGAACTGAGAAAAACCTATCTTCAAAGCGAGCAGTCCGAGTAGCATTGAAGCAATCATCACATAAAAACCCATTTGTTTGTCCTCCATTAGTATTAATTTACCTTACTATAGCATATACTTCTTAAATAAAGCTGTTTTTACTGAACTTTAAAGGTCTTGAGATAATTGTCTTTTCCTACTTGACCTTCAAAGTTTTTACCATTTTCAAGGTAAGGCAGGTCATCTGATACTGAGGCCTTAACCTTGTAAATCTTGCCATCAACTTTAAAGAAGTAGACGGTGTCTCCCTTGATAACAGCTGATTTGAGGTCTGCTACTACTCCCTTGATGCTTTCTGTCGTTGCATTGTCAATTTCAAGGTCGTTTTTATTGGCGTACTTGCTGAGCATCTCTTCCACTGTCGTAGCTACGATAACGTTTTGGTACTCGACTGCGTCTACCAGAGCATACTCTTTGACCAAGCCAGCATTGTCCTTCAAACCCATGATGTAAAGAGGCTTGTCATTAAGGTTGATGAGGATTGGGAAGGTTGCCTTGTAGGATTTCTCTTGGACAGCACCTTCGGCTGATTCACGGGCTGATTCTTCGGTCGCAGAAGCCAAGCTGTACTTAGTGATTTCTCCTGTTCGCATATTTTCAAGAATGAAACCAAGATTACTTTCATCTGCATTGGCCGATGTCACACCTGTGTAGAGATAGATGTCATTGCCGATAGACAAGTAATTATAGCCCTTGGTAGTCTGGGTCACGTTTTTCTTGGAAATCATGGCATTCCAGAAACCATCCTTGTACTTGCCGTTATAGTTGATTTGCTCAATGGTTTCCTCAGCTGGATAGACCCTGTCTACCCATTCTGGGACTTCTGATAAGCTGTATTCCTTGGTTTCTCCATTTGTAGCATCCAAGATAATGACTGAAACAGGACGGGGAACCGCAAGTCCAAATTGCTTTTGGTAAACCGTAGCCACATAGAAAGGATTACCTTCATCGTCCACCTCAAAAGATGGAGTCTTGAAGATTTTGGTTGGGTACTTCAAGCGCAGGTGACGCTTGACATCGCGGTTAAAATACTCCGAGTCCGAATACTTGATTGGTGTCTTCAAGTCCACCAAGTCCGCATTTCCGGTTACCATGTCCACCTTAATATATTCGCCGATTCCCTTGGCCTGATTGTTAAACCACTTGATAGGATCTGCGTATTCTAGTGGCGTAACTCGATAAGGTTTCCCATCAATCGTCAATTGGGTATAGGTGTCTGCCGCTACGTACTGCGACACCTTATCTGTTAGGGAACCCAAGTAGCGGTCACCAATTTTTTCAGCGGTACTTCTATCTAAGATAGGAACCTTACTGGTATCAGTCTTAGGAAATTCAGTAAAGTCTTTTTCCGTAACTGTGACTACATTGGCATAATTTTTAGCCTGAAAAATGCTAGAAGTTACCAAGGAAACCAAGGCTGCTAAGAGAAGAATTCCTCCAATAGAAGCTAAAAGGATTTTCCCTAACCGATTGATTTTGAAACCCTCAAAATTTAAGGCTGCTTCCGCCTTGCCATGACGCACGTGAACTGTTTTGACCAGATTGATTCCCTTGCCAAAACCAAATAAGATTGCTACAAGCAGCAAATGCCCACAGAGGAAAAAGAGAAATTCCCAGCTGGTCAGGTTAAGAGGCGGTAAAAAGATATACCAGGTCGTTGCGATAAAAATAAGTTCAAAGACTATTCGTTTCATTTGCTTTCCTCCTAAATGATTCGTCCTTCCAAGTGATCCAGTTCATGCTGACAAATCTGGGCTGGGAAGCCTGTCAAGGTGATGGTCTGTTCCTGCCACTTGCTATCACGATAGGCAACCCTTATAGTTTCATAACGCTTAGTGGGTCTCACACCTGTCAAGGACAAACAGCCTTCTTCTGTATCATAAGGTCCTGAAAAAGACTTGAGAACAGGATTAAACATGACCATAGGAACCAAGCCAAGATTAAAAATAATCACGCGCTTCTGCACCCCAATCATATTGGCAGCCAGACCGACACAGGTCTCACGATTGGCTAAAAGCGTATCCTGTAAATCTCTGGCAAGATACAGATCATCCTGACTTGCCGGCTGAGATACCTGAGATAAAAACAAAATATCCTTCACAATTTTCTTTTCCACTTCCTCACACTCCTCTTACTTTTTACTATATTATAGCAATTATAGCACAAAAGCCGATAACTGCAAGCCCTTTCCTTCAACTGTAGCAAAAAGCCATCCGAAGATGACTTTTTTTAAATCGCATTCTTATCAAAGCCAAGTTTACGTTGAACAAACTTAACGATTTCGACGATGATAATCATTGAGAAGCTTCCGCCCATAACGATTCCCCATTGTGACAAGTCTAGTTTGGTTACGTGGAAGATTCCTTCAAGCGGTTCTACGACAATTGTTGCCATAAGAAGGATGAAGGATACCAAGATAGACCAGTTGAAGGTCTTAGACTTGAATGGGCCAACTGTTAAGATGGATTGGTAAACAGATTTCACATTGTAGGCATGGAAGAGCTGAATTAAACCAAGGGTTGCAAAGGCCATAGTTAGGGCATCTGCATGAATGGCATGATTGTCACCCACATGAACTGGGTAAGCAATCGCAAGACCATAAACACTCATAACAATAGTTGCTTGGAGTACACCTTGATAGATGATAGAACTCAAAACACCACCTGAGAAGAAGCTTGCCTTGCGTCCACGTGGTTTATGGTTCATGACACCAGGCTCCGCAGGTTCAACACCTAGAGCGATAGCTGGGAAGGTATCCGTTACCAAGTTAATCCACAAAAGATGAACTGGCTGCAAGACGTCCCAACCAAACAAGGTTGATAGGAAGATAGTTAATACTTCAGCAGTATTGGCAGAAAGTAGATACTGAATAGTCTTTTGAATGTTTGAGAAGACCTTACGTCCTTCTTCAACTGCGACGATGATAGTCGCAAAGTTATCATCTGCAAGAATCATGTCAGAAGCCCCCTTAGAAACCTCTGTACCAGTGATTCCCATACCGATACCGATATCTGCTGTTTTCAAAGCCGGAGCATCATTGACACCGTCACCTGTCATGGCAACGACTTTACCTTGTTTTTGCCAAGCCTTGACGATACGAACCTTGTGTTCTGGAGACACACGGGCATAAACAGAGTATTGACCAACTACTTTTTCAAAGTCTTCATCAGATAGTTCGTTGAGTTCAGCACCAGTTAAAACGTGGCCTTCTGTATCATTTGCGTCAATGATTCCCAAACGTTTGGCAATAGCTTCTGCAGTGTCTTGGTGATCACCCGTAATCATGATTGGACGGATGCCAGCTTCCTTGGCTACACGAACAGCCTCAGCAGCTTCAGGGCGTTCAGGGTCAATCATCCCAATCAAACCAGTAAAGATTAAATCATTTTCAAGCTCTTCAGAAGTCAGGTTTTCTGGAATGCTGTCAATAATCTTATAAGCACCTGCAAGGACACGCAAGGCTTGGTGGGCCATTTCAGAGTTGTTTGTATGGATGAGGTTTGTAACCTTCTCATCAATCGGAGCAATATCCCCAGCCTTATCACGAAGAACACAACGTTTCAAAAGTTGGTCTGGCGCACCTTTAACCGCCACAAGGAATTTACCATCTGGCAATGGGTGAACCGTTGACATGAGCTTACGGTCAGAGTCAAATGGCAACTCAGCCACGCGTGGATATTTCTCTAAGAAACCTTTGACATCGTAACCCTTATCCAAGGCATACTGGATGAAGGCTGTTTCAGTAGGGTCACCAATCAGGTTTCCTTCCACATCGATTTTCGTATCATTGGCCAAGACAACTGAACGTAGAAGAGGCATTTCAAGACCTAGTTCAATGTCATCAGCTGAGTCATGTAGAACTGCATCGTAGAAGACTTTTTCGACGGTCATCTTGTTCATGGTCAGCGTACCAGTCTTATCAGAAGCAATGATTTCAGTTGAACCAAGTGTTTCTACTGCTGGCAACTTACGAACAATAGAGTTTCGTTTGGCCAAAACTTGAGTACCAAGGGCAAGAACGATGGTCACGATAGCTGGAAGCCCTTCTGGGATAGCTGCAACAGCAAGCGCAACAGAGGTCATCAACTCACCAAGTGGATTTTTACCTTGAATGAAAACACCCACTACAAAAGTAACAAGGGCAATGACCAAGATTGCATAGGTCAAGACCTTAGAAAGGTTGTTCAAGTTTTGTTTAAGTGGTGTATCCGTCTCATCCGCATCTTGGAGCATGCCAGCGATATGACCAACTTCCGTGTACATACCTGTATTGACAACAACACCAAGACCACGACCATAGGTTACGTTAGAGTTTTGGAAGGCCATATTGACACGGTCACCAATACCAGCATCTGCAGCAAGCTCGACTGACAAGTCTTTTTCAACTGGAACAGACTCACCTGTAAGAGCTGCTTCTTCGATTTTAAGAGAGTTGGCTTCAAGCAAACGTAGGTCTGCTGGCACCACGTCACCAGCTTCAAGGGCAACGATATCTCCTGGTACCAATTCTTTAGAGTCAATCTCCGCCATATGCCCATCACGAAGAACGCGAGCAGCTGGACTGGACATAGATTTGAGGGCTTCAATGGCTTCTTCTGCTTTTCCTTCTTGGTAAACACCGAAGGCAGCATTGATGATAACCACGGCTAAGATAATGATGGCATCTGCAATATCTTCTCCACCAGAAGTCACGACTGACAAGATAGCTGCCGCAACTAGGATGATAATCATCAAATCCTTAAACTGTTCGATGAATTTGACCAGGATTGATCGTTTCTCACCCTCTTCGAGTTCATTGTGGCCAAATTCGGCAAGGCGCTTTTCCGCCTCACTTGATGACAAACCTTGCTCGGTCGCATCCACAGCCTTCAAAACCTCTTCAGGACTTTGAGTGTAAAACGCTTGGCGTTTTTGTTCTTTTGACATGTGTCTCCTCCTTGACATTGTGTGCAAAACAGACTCTCTTTTTCTCATCGTATCTTTTCACGACAAACAAAAAGAGCCCTGTTAATCATAACAAGTCTCGCTGTTTAAGATAGGGCCGGAAAACATACTTTTCAGTATAAAATTCGGAATGACGACACTATCACAGGTTTCTGCCAGCTACTCCCTTGAGTAGTACTATTATACCAAATTTTGAAAAGTTTTTAAAGAGCAAAAACTGCCTTATTTGAATTTTCCCTTGAAAACCAGTATAATGGTAGAATGCTATATGACTAGAAAGGAAGTTGAATGAAGCAATCTATTTCAAATCTCAAGTTAGCTGAGCGTGGGGCCATCATCAGTATTTCGACCTACCTGCTCTTATCTGCAGCCAAATTAGCAACTGGCCACCTTCTTGATTCATCCAGTTTGGTGGCAGATGGTTTCAATAACGTATCCGATATCATTGGAAATGTGGCCCTCTTGATTGGGATTCGAATGGCACGCCAGCCTGCAGACCGTGACCACCGTTTTGGTCACTGGAAGATTGAAGATTTGGCTAGCTTAGTCACTTCCATCATCATGTTTTATGTTGGCTTTGATGTGCTGAGGGATACCATTCAAAAGATTCTCAGCCGGGAAGAAACGGTCATTGATCCTCTGGGCGCAACTCTAGGAATCATTTCTGCAGCGATTATGTTTGTGGTTTATCTCTATAACACTCGCCTCAGTAAGAAATCCAACTCCAAGGCACTGAAGGCTGCCGCCAAGGACAATCTTTCTGATGCTGTCACCTCACTTGGTACTACCATTGCCATCCTGGCCAGCAGTTTCAATTATCCCATTGTGGATAAACTGGTCGCTATCATCATCACTTTCTTTATTTTGAAAACTGCCTATGATATCTTCATTGAGTCTTCCTTTAGCCTATCAGATGGATTTGATGACCGTCTGCTTGAGGAATATCAAAAAGCCATTATGGAAATTCCCAAAATCAGCAAGGTTAAGTCGCAAAGAGGTCGCACCTACGGTAGCAACATCTACTTGGATATTACGCTAGAGATGAACCCTGACCTGTCTGTTTTTGAGAGTCATGAAATCGCGGATCAAGTCGAGTCTATGCTGGAGGAACGTTTTGGCGTCTTTGATACCGATGTCCATATCGAGCCAGCACCTATCCCTGAGGATGAAATTTTAGACAATGTCTACAAAAAATTGCTGATGCGCGAACAATTGATTGACCAAGGAAATCAACTGGAAGAACTCTTGGCTGATGATTTTGTCTATATTCGGCAAGATGGAGAGCAGATGGATAAAGAGGCCTATACAGCCGAAAAAGACTTGAATTCTGCTATCAAGGACATCCAAATCACTTCCATCAGTCAAAAGACCAAACTCATCTCCTATGAGTTAGATGGTATCATCCATACCAGTATCTGGCGTCGCCACGAAACCTGGCAAAATATCTTTCACCAAGAAACAAAAAAGAATAGAGAAATCCTGTCATGAGACGGGATTTTTCTATTCTTTTAACTATTAAAGTCACTTAGATACTCATAGCGTTCGTATTTTTCAAGGAGTGCTTCGTTTTTCTCATCCAGTTCTTTTTGAAGAGTAGCTAGTTTGCCGAAGTCAGATCCGTTTACCTGCATTTCCCCTTCAATAGCAGCGATACGGTTTTCCAAGGCTTCAATATCGCCTTCAATGCTTGCCCACTCCTGCTTTTCTTGGTAGGTCATGCGTTTCTTGTCTTCTCGAACCTTGACGACTTTTTCCTTTTCGGCTTTTTGAACTTGATTGGCCATCTCTGTTTCAAAGGCTTTTTCATCAAGATAGTCGGTGTAATGACCAAAGAAAGGACGAATCTTGCCATCCTCAAAAGCGAGAATCTTGGTCGCTACCTTATCTAAGAAATAACGGTCATGGCTAACTGTCAAAACTGGACCAGCAAAACCTTGCAAGAAATTCTCCAAAACTGTCAAGGTCGCAATATCTAGGTCATTTGTCGGTTCGTCCAAGAGAAGAACATTTGGTTTTTCCAAGAGCAGTTTGAGGAGATAAAGACGTTTTTTTTCTCCCCCTGACAATTTCTCAATCAAGGTTCCATGCGTCGAACGTGGGAAAAGGAACTGCTCCAACAACTCTGCAATGGAAGTTGTAGTACCACCGCTAGTCTTAACCTCTTCTGCCACTTCCTGCAGGTAATTGATCACTCTCTTGCTTTCATCCAAGCCCTCAATTTGCTGAGAGAAATAGGCGATGCGAACAGTTTCCCCAATCACAACTTGTCCTGCTGTCGGCTCAAGACTGCCTGCAATCAGGTTGAGTAGGGTTGATTTTCCCACACCGTTATCCCCAACGATTCCGATACGGTCTTTAGCCTGAACTAAGAGATTAAAATCTTGCAAAATGGGCTTATTTTCATAGGCAAAAGAAACATCCTGAAACTCGATGACCTTTTTCCCAATCCGACTAGTTTCAAAGTTCATGGTCAAGTCTGTCTCAGCAACGCCGCCTGAAACTTCCTTTTTCAGGTCGTGGAAACGATTGATACGAGCCTGCTGCTTGGTCGCACGCGCCTGCGGTTGTCTGCGCATCCAGGCCAATTCTTGCTTATAAAGTTGTTCCTTTTTATGAAGTAGAGCCGCGTCGCGCTCATCCTGTTCCGCCTTTAGGCGAACATAGTCCTGATAATTGCCCTGATATTCTGTTAAGCCTGCTCGGTCCAACTCGAAAATCCGTGTTGACAAAGCGTCTAAGAAATAACGATCGTGAGTGATAAAGAGAACTGTCTTCTTAGAATTTTTTAAAAAGAGGGTCAGCCACTCAATAGTCACAATGTCCAGATGGTTGGTCGGCTCATCCAAAAGCAAAAGGTTGTGGTTGCCAAGAAGAACTTGCGCCAACTGGACCCGTCTTCTTAGACCACCTGACAATTCCCCAACAGGAGTGGATAAGTCCTGAATCCCCAGCTTGCTGAGAACGGTCTTGACCTGACTCTCAATTTCCCAAGCTTGGAGAGAGTCCATTTCTGCCATGACTCGTTCCAAACGCGCCTGCTTGTCCTCACTATAGTTGAGCATAATCAACTCATATTCACGAATGAGCTGGATTTCCTTGAGGTCGCTGGAGAGAACCGTATCCAAGACTGTCTTGCTATCATCAAAATCAGGATCTTGGGTCAAGTAACCAATCTGGTAATCATTCTTAGCTGAAAAGGGACTGACATCCCCATCAAATCCAGAAACACCAGAAAGGACGTCCAAAAGGGTGGTCTTGCCCGTTCCATTGACACCAATCAGACCAATTCTATCTAGGTCATGGATAATAAAGGAAATATCCTTAAAAACGGTCTTGTCACCAACGGATTTACTTAGTTTTTCAACGATAAAATCACTCATTTTTTCTCCCTTAGATAAGCATGGATGGCTTGACGGTCATTTTTCAATTCTCCATCGACAATGGCATATTCAATCTCTGTTAAAATATCTCCCAAGTCTGGGCCCGGCTGATAACCATATTCCTTGATCAAAATACCACCGTTGATTTGGATTTCTTTCTTATCATGAATGGTCAAACTATGGTAAGTTTCTGTGATAGCTTGTAGGTTGACTTCTTTTCCTTGAGCCTGTCGAAGATTTTCAGCCTGTAAAAGTAAATCCAAGTCAAAGCGATAACAATCGCGCTTGCTCAATTCTCCCTTTTCACGCAAAGCCAAAATAGTCAGCAAATCTTGTACCTGCTTGGCAAATTGACGTGAGGTCTTCCAAGCCTTCAAAAATGGCTGCGCATTTTCAATCTCCAAAGCCCACAGTAGAGCCGCCCAGGCTTGCTCTGAAGATTCAAAGGTGAAATCAGTCTCTAAATCAAACAGTCTGTTAAGCTTGTCCTGGCTAGATTCCATATCAGGGAGATAATCATAAGCTTGACTCTCAATCATGGAAGCCAAGCCCCTTCTCCAAAATGGAGCCAGCAAGAGTTTATCAAACTCAACGAAGGTACGCTCTACAGAAATTTTCTCCAAAAGTGGCGTCAAGGTCTTCATAGCTTTAAAGGTTTCTGACTCAAGCTCAAAGCCAAGACTGGCCTGAAAACGAAAACCACGCATAATCCGCAAAGCATCTTCGTTGAAACGCTCACTTGCCACTCCAACTGCTCGTAAGACTTGCTTTTCCAAATCCTCTAAACCATGAAACAAGTCAATGATTTCTCCTGTCTCGTCCAAGGCAAAGGCATTGACTGTAAAATCACGGCGCTTGAGGTCTTCTTCTAACGAGCGAACAAAGGAAACCGCACTGGGTCTGCGATAGTCCACATAGACATCTTCTGTCCGAAAAGTAGTCACCTCATACTCCTCGTCCCCATCTAAGACCAAGACAGTTCCATGCTCGATTCCGATATCGGCTGTTCGCGGAAAAATCTGCTTGGTTTCTTCTGGATAAGAAGACGTCGCAATATCCACATCATGGATAGGACGATTGAGGAGGGCATCTCGAACAGAACCCCCAACAAAATAGGCCTCAAAACCTGCTTCTTTAATTTTTTCTAATACTGGTAAAGCCTTCTGAAATTCAGAAGGCATTTGCGTTAATCTCATAATAAGTGTTCTAATCCATAAACAAGCTCATGACACTTGACAACTTCTTTAATTCCCAAATTCACCCCTGTCATGAAGGAGCTACGATCATAGGAGTCATGACGGAGGGTCAATCCTTCTCCCTGATTGCCAAAGATGACTTCCTGATGTGCTACCAAGCCTGGTAAACGAACTGAGTGAATCCGCATGCCATCAAAGTCAGCACCACGAGCACCTGCAATGAGTTCTTCCTCATCTGTTGCACCTTGCTGAATAGACTCTCGAACTTCTGCCATCAACTCAGCTGTTTTAATAGCTGTTCCACTCGGAGCATCCTTTTTCTTGTCATGATGGAGCTCGATAATCTCCACATTTGGGAAATATTTGGCAGCCTGCCTTGCAAATTGCATGAGTAAAACAGCACCCAAGGCAAAGTTAGGAGCGATCAGGCCACCCAAATTTTGTTCACGAGAAAATGCTTTTAGCTCTGCAATTTCTTCACTTGTGAAACCTGTTGTTCCAACTACTGGAGCAAAGCCATTTTCAAGAGCAAAATGTGTATTTTCGTAGGCAACAGTTGGAGTAGTAAAATCTACCCAGACATCCGCTTCAAAGCCTGCTAAATCAGCCTTATCCTTGAAAACAGGAATACCCTGCCATTCTGACTCAGACTCAAAAGGATCCAAAACTGCTACCAAGTCCAAGTCTGGATCAGCCAAGACCATCTGACAAGCAGCCTGGCCCATCTTTCCCTTAAAACCAGCAATAATTACTCGAATACTCATATCTACTCCTGACTAAGATACAAAGGACGTTAGCTGCCCTTGAAAAATAGGGAATGACGCTGACTTTCCATGAAAGGCAAGACAGGCATCTTTTTTCAAGAGGCAGGTAGTCCGTGTTCAATTTCTAAGATACAAAGCCTGCAAGAACACAAAGTGAAAATAGGAGTTCTGATCAAGGAGTAGATACTCCTTGGAAGAACTATCTTTTTCACACAGGGTTCCAGGCGTGTTCAATTATCAAGATACAAAGGACCTTAGCTGCCCATGAAAAATAGGGAATGGCGCTGACTTTCCACGAAAGGAAAAACAGTCATCTTTTTTCAAGAGGCAGGTGGTCCGTGTTCAATCTCTAAGATACAAGATTTCTTAACTAGCTCAAAAGCACCAACTAAATCACTGGAATATAACCTAAAGCAATGCTTCCTGCTCCTAGGTGTGTTCCAATGACACTACCAAATGTAGCAAGTGAAATATCTGTACCCACTCCAGATTCAAGTAAGTGCTGACGCAATTCTTCAGCCTTTTCAGGAGCATTTCCGTGAATGACAATGATACGGTATTTGCCTGAAGCTGTGGCTTCCTTGATAATCTCAATTAAACGCTTGGCTGCTTTCTTTTCAGTACGAACTTTTTCGTACACTTCAATCACACCTTGATCATTGAAATAGAGGATTGGCTTAATGCTTAGCAGATTGCCCAAAATCGCAGCTCCATTTGAAAGGCGTCCCCCTTTAACCAAATGGTCCAAGTCATCCACCATGATGAAAGCAGATGTATGACTAATCTGAATAGCTAGCTTATCCTGAATGATAGCAAAATCATCGCCCTGGTCTCGCCAGTTAAAGACACTTTCAACCATGATACCCAAAGGAGCACTTGTAATCAAAGTGTCTGGGAAGGCAATGGTTAAGCCCTCATAGTCATCGACCATGTACTGGATATTTTGGTAAAAACCTGAAATTCCAGAAGATAGGAAAAGCCCCAAAGCATGTGTATAACCTTGTTCTTTGAGCGAAGTTAGAATCTCATCTAACTTGGCAATACTTGGTTGACTGGTCTTAGGCAATTCAGAAGCCTGAGCCATTTTTTGGTAAAATTCCTCAGCAGTCAGATTAATACC
Source organism: Streptococcus mitis (assembly GCF_965111735.1). Classification (GTDB taxonomy): domain Bacteria; phylum Bacillota; class Bacilli; order Lactobacillales; family Streptococcaceae; genus Streptococcus; species Streptococcus mitis_DR. The sequence continues at coordinate 610,477 of NZ_OZ217346.1, read as the reverse complement.
TTCGACATACTCCTCACCATCAATATTGACAGGAATATCCAAGACATATAAATCTTCTCTTTGCAAGGCCTCTGCACTGAGATAGGCAGAGGAATCTGTGATAACAGCTAATTTCATATTAGAACTCCAAATTGATTCCTGGTAAGTCTAATGCAATTTCAGTTACTTCGTAAGTCAAACGGTTGAGCATGTTCAAACATGGACGAGCCAAGGTTTCCACTTCTTCTTGGTTCAATTCACTTGGTTCGTTAACAATACGGCCATCGATATGGTTCACCTGAGAAATAGTTCCACTGATAACAAATTTATCAAATACAATCATAAAACTCAAGACAACAATCAAGGAAGTCACTTGATTTTCTTGGTCATGTTGAATTAATTGGAAGTTCACATCCACCTTAGTTTCAGGAGCTCCATTTTCATTTTCCCATTCAAAATTACGCGCATCAAAATGATACTGACTAACAAATTCTTGTTCACGTTTAAGATTCATGTCTTTCTCCCTTGGCTACAATATTATAAGCTATTGTACCATAATTTTTTATTTTCATCTAGTTTTCTAAGATTTAGGTAAGTGGTAAAATTTTTTAGAAAACCTCAAACCCTATGAGAGAGACCCCCAAGCAAGAAAAAAAACTAGGATTTCCCTTGTCCCAGTCTTGACATTCTGCTCATTATGCTTTAACATAGAGTATGTAGACTGAGTAAGTTGGGGAAATAAAATTTCTTCTTTCGGTTTTTACTTACTCGGTGCCGTAAGGATTGCAGTCCTTACGGCTTTTTTATTTGCTTAAATTTGATATCATTATAGCACGTTTTATCCCCTGGTGCAACTATTTCTAAATATCAGGGTTTAAATTTCTTCCAGGTAATTTTCCCAGTTGGCATATATTGACTTGTTTTTTTAGACTCTAAGCGTCTAACCTCCCCACCAGATAGCCCTCTTTGCTCTTGAATTTGATCATAGTCAACAATCCAAGACCCCAATAATAATTCCCGAAGTTCGTCTTTATCAGCTAAGAGTATCATTTTACTCATTGCTTCTGCTCCTTTTTCTGTCCAATATTTTCCACCTCTCTTCATACGGTAAGTAATTTTACGATGCTGACTTTCCATTATACCTATTCCAGAATGTGAAAGGCCTCTCAATTCTGCAGGCTTGGTATATTGAAAATTTTGAAGAAGGCGCCGTTTAAATTTATAGAACTGTTCTATCTCTTCCTGAGTCTCTATTAAAGCCTCTGTCGTATCTAAAACACTACGTAATAAACTTTTATCATGCCTTTGAATCGCTTGAAATGCTTTCTCTAAAAGCTCTGATGGATAAGAATTGAAAAAGCTCTTTAAACTATGATTAAGATGATATTCGTCCCAAAAATGCTCATGGCGACTTACTCTGAGTATCTTTGCCATTTCTTTAAAGACATACGGTGTATAGCCATGCCCTCCATCTGAATTAGTGACAAAAATAGTTTCTTTACTAATCTCGAAAGTATTAGTTAAATAGTCTATTACCTGCTCTCTCACTAAACGATTTTTGGGTGAAATAAATTCCTTTTTGTTTTGCAGTTCAAATCTCTTACTCTCTATCTTTTTACTTCCTGTATGTACGACAAAATGAGAAAGATCTATACGGCGATTATTTAGATTTTTATCACTTGATTTTACCATTACACCATCTCCCTCTACATAGATGACATCTACTTTCTCTTTTATTTCGTTTGATTCTTGATAAGACTGGTAACTTTCCTGTTTCCTCAACAAATCAGCACATAGTTTAACTGCCTTAACGACTGTAGGTTTTGTAATTAAAATATTATAAGTCATTTCAATCACTTGTATCACTTTTCCATAAGACATCATAGTAGATAATTTAGCTATTTGGTACATAAATTCTCTGGAATACCTAGTATTTCTCTCTAAACCCAATTTATCATCAACAGGAATTATCCACTTATCTCCTTTTTTCCAACGCCTTCTCCTAAAAGTAAATTCCCCAAATGTAAAAGTTACTGTTCGCTCCATTGAATGAATACAGGTATAACCTCTTTGCTTCATGATAGGCACTTGTGAATCATCATAAGATTTTATCCAATTTAAAAAATCTTTACCGCTACTCTCTAATAAATTCTCTTTGAATAAACGTTCATCTAGCACCTGCCACAACCTCCTTTAGTACAATAGAGCTATTGTACAAGTCAGGTAGAACTTTAGGCAAATTTATTTTAATTCTACAAAAAACTCCTGACATAAATCAGGAGTTAAAGATATAGATACGAACTATTAAATCTAACAAACAAATACAATGTTAGTAGTTTGCCATTTTTTTAAAAAAACGTCAACATTAATTATCATCTTCTTCACTCTCAGCACCTGTGATATGACGTCCCCCCTGCATACGCTGTCCTGCTTGTTGCATTTGTTGGTTCATGTAATTCATTTGATTCATGCTCTGTTGAAATTTTTGTTGAGAAGAATCAGGCTGTGCTGGTGGTTGTGATTCTGAAACTGGTGCATCTGCAGGTGGATTCGGATCTTGAATTGGGGACTCTATTTCTTCAGCTGAAGGAGTTGGATCGACAATAGGTGCATCTGTTGTTCCTGGATCAATTGGAGGCTCAGGAATGTCAATTGGTCCAGGCTGACCAATTCCAGGAACCGCATCATTTTTCAGAGCGTTATAGGTCGCATTTTGAGCAGAGACGGCCTTATCATCTAGGTTATTTAAAACGTTGCCTACTGCCCCTTTCGTATTTTGCATGGCTTCAAAAGTTTTCCATTCTGCCAAATCAACCATATTGCTTACACCACCTTTGGCCGCATTCATCAAGCCCTGATCTTTTACAGAGTTCCAAGCACCTTGAATACCACCTCCAGTTCTGGCAAGGCTATTCCCTAGGATCTGACTTCCTTTAGACAAGGCATCTGGAGTTTTTTGTGCCATATCCATACCAAATTGACCAAGTGCCATACCCCCATTAAAGACACCGCCTGCTCCAGCTGCAAAGGCATTGCCCATCATCATAGCACCGAGCAGTTGTTGAGCTGTTTCACTATGACCGGTTGAAACTCCAAGCCAACGTTCAATCATGGCCACTCCTTGCATTGATGCAAAGAATACTCCAACATAAACTACACAGGCCGCTATCATTTGTTCCCAACTATTAAGGCCTTCAAAGAATCCTCCAGAAAGCTTCGCCACAGCTGAGACAGAGAGAACTGGTAAATCTCGGAAAATCTCAAGCGTTACACGCATAATGATCACCTCAAAGAAGATACCTGCTCCAGCACCGCCAATTGTTCTTAATAATTCCTTATATTTTTTAGAGTTAGAAAGTGAAGTATAACCGACTAGAGGTGAAATAAGTGCTTCAATAAGAATATCAAAAATAGATTTTACGAGTTTAATGGCCATACTCGTTAAAAGAATAATCAAAATAAAATACTGAGCAAACATCCCAATCCAATTGACTTTATAACGCATATACACTGTTTCAAAAGCATTTAATCCCTTTACAAAGCGATGTTCATCAACAGTTAAAATTCCATTTTGAGTTGCATTTAATTGATGAAGAAAGAGCCCTTTTAATCCTTTCTGTTTTGCTTCAAGAGCATCTAATAGAACTGTATCAGTCGCTCCAAATGTGGCACTAAAATCAATTCGTGAAGCAAAATCAGAGGTATCACGTTTATCTGGACTGTCTGTAATATTATTAAGAGGAGTCGAGCCTTCCTGAATAGGTTTAATAAAGCCATAGTCATCCATTGGGAAAAGTTCTGTTGAAAAATCCTTATCAATTAAAACTTTCAAATCTACAACATTATTTTTCATAGGCTGAATAGCTAGAGAAGAGAAATACTTTGAATTGTCTCCTGAGGTACTCTCTACTTTCTGAACACTCTGCACATCTTCAGAAATGGCCGTAGATATTGTCGTTAAAGCCAATGGTAAAGCTGAAGATACTAGGGTCACCATCAAAAAATTTAAGATTACATTTTTATATTTAACTGGTTTTGTAAAAACTCCTGTAACAGCTGACACAACGAGTATTAAGGCAAACAGAGAAGTTCCAATTACCTGAAACCAGTAAAAGAATTGACCAATAATTGTATTCTGATTACCTAAATATCCGAAAAGTCCAAAAAGCTTAAATAAATTGTTAAAAACATGTTCTAGACTAGCAGTTATAAAATACAGACCTTTAGCCAAAGAACCCCATAAACTGGATAAAAACGCTAAATAAGCTGGTGTTGGTTCTAGGTAATTACTCCAATACTTATAAAATTCAACTAAAGGAGCCGAACGTTCATCTGTTATTGGAATCTTATCATGTAAGTGATCGAATCTTGACATTAAATCTGAAAAATTATCATATTTCATTATATTCTCCCTACGGTTTTTATTTATAGCATAATAGATAATGAAATATCTTGTATTAAAGGGACAAACAAAAAAAGGAGCGAGTAAGCTCCTTTAAAATACTAGTCTTTAGCTGTTCCGGTAAAAGCAAACTGATCCCAACCATCACCCAACGAAAGAATTTTAATACTATTGCCGTTATTACTCAAAATAATTTGATATACCGAACGTTGCTCATCTGCTGAAATTTTACCATCTTTATTGCCATTTCTATCATCACTTATCAAACCAATATAGAAAACAGCAGTATCTGTATTTTTTATCTCTCCCTTATTTTTTTCAGCTTGACCTTTAAAGTTAGAAGCTAGCTCGTCCTCAGACAATACTTGATATGTTTTGATATGAGATTCAATTTCAGTTCCGTCTGAAATCGTACTCTTATTCACATCAAAATCAAACTCATTAGTTGTTTCATCAAAAAATGTTGCATTATCTGTATCAGATCGATAATACCCCAAATAACGACTTTTTAGGGTGCTAGGTGTGCCGTCTACATTTTTTGAAGTTTTACCACCTGAACAAGCTGTTAAGATAGCAATACAGAGGCCAAGAACTCCTAAAATAAGCATCAATTTCTGTTTCATCATAGATGATCTCCTTTATTCCTGTTTTACTTGCTTTATTATACCAAACTTTTAGCCTAAAATCACTCCTTCATAACACGATTTAACCAGCTAACTGTCAGCTCTTCGACTATTTCTTGTTTCCCACTAACTCCCAAAATAGTTATCTCATTTTTTATTAATAACTCTAAAATTTTGTTCTGCTGTTCCTTAATTTCAGTCAAACTCTTAGAAAAGGCATTGTCATATAAATTCAAGCCATCTAATTGACAAATTTTTTCCAGCTGAGCTAACATAAACGCATTGAAAGAAGGAAAATTTTGTTCCTTTTTCATCATATGTAGCTGAATAAACATATCTTCTGGTATATTGCGAATAAGTAAATCTTTAGTCATCACATTCTACCTCCCCTTCATACTCTAGCCAACGTGAAATATGATCGCCATAACAATCGATCTTTTCGTTGAAACTATCTAATTGTTCTGTTTGTTTTTGAACTTGGTTTTGAATATGGTCTGAAGCTAATTTCATATTTTCCAAATGAGCTACATATAATTCTTGAGCTCTATTGAATCTCCCAAATTCAATTTTTTCACGCAAAATTTGAAGTAAAAACTCATTAAAAGATTTTGCTTTTTTCTTTTTAGCAAGTGATTTTAAATAATCAATTTCCAGTTGAGTTAATCCACGAATTTTTAACTCACTTCGTTTTCCGTTAGTCATTTATTATCCATCCTTTCTACTCCACCAAAAAATCATAATGCCTCTTACTTTTCAATTCAATATAATCTGCAAGTACGAAATAAAACTCATTCTCTGGCGTTCCTTTTGACCGTTCCTCCAATTCATGTAAAACTTTTAAACTATCTGGTGAACGAATTAAAAATTCTCGAAATTGTTCAATAGTATCTCTAGTATTTTCTCTATACAACTCTGTCCGACTCATTAATAATTCTTGAATCAAACTGAGTTGATTTTTAACTATTGTTTCAAAGCTTTCATCGTAATCCGTTGACCGTAAAAAGCTCTTTATTTTCATAACACCCTGAGGGGAAATGTATGTTACACCACCTTGTTTTTTGATATCAATATCCTCCAATTTTTGACGGTGATATCTAACTAAACTTTTTGTAATCCCCAACTCTTTCGCAACTTCTAACATCGTTTTCCAATTATCCATAAACACACCATTTTCCAAATTAATTTTTATAGAGTGAAGCAGGGGGAAATTTGACCATATTTTGACTAGGCAAATTGCCTACCTTTTTCCTCTCCTATACCTAATAAAAGAGCATAAGGGAAACTGTTACCACATCCTGTGATAAGTTGATAGTATCAACGTTTCTAGTGTCCCCAATTTTCTCGGCTTCGCCTACTTTTACATACTTACAAATTGCCCCCTCCCACATCATACACACACTAAAACACACTTATAAACATCAACTTTTCTCCTAATTTCTGTAAAATATATTGTTCTAAACTGCCTAATTTTATTACTTTTTTATATTCTTTTTAAGTTGTTTTCTCTCTTCTACGGATAGGATTGTGACTCGTTTAGGAGCAACAGACAAGAATAAAATTACACCCGCAACTGAAGCTGGAAACAACCTGACTTTATTTTTCTTTGAAGATGATTGAAGTTGTATGTAACAGATTGGATAAATTAAAAGCCATGCTAGGAGTGTCATTACAAAACTATATAATATTGCTTCAAAAATTCTAAAAATTAATTCCATTTTTCTATCCTTTATTTTTTTATTTTAATTTCAACTGTGTGATTTCTTCTTTCATATTTTGATACATTTCCATAATATGTTTAAAAACTATCGGATCAAAATTTTTATACTTCTCAACAATTGGCAACATTGGAAAACCATCTATTTTTTCAGAATTCAGATATTGAGTTACAATTGTTTTATCAGTTATCAATGACGCTACTCTTACTAAAGCAGGAATACTCGTTATTACTTCCTGATTCTGATAAAAAGTTATCATAATATCGCCAACTTTTAAATTTAAATCCTCAAATTGTTCCTCCGTCACCTTGAAATAATAAGCCAATTCTTCCTGTCCTAATCCAGTCAAATAATAACCTCGAATAATTTTACAACACTCCATAATCCCCCTCCTTCACAAATCGAAATGGTGCATCGTAGTATTTATAGTTAGTCGCCGTCTCTTTTTGTTTGGGCTTCTGATAATGATCTAAAAATTGACGAGCTAGACCTTTTGTTTCAAATACTACTATCACATCATCGTGACGAATAAAATCACCATTATAAAAACTGAAGATTAGCCATTTATCCATTTTTACCCTCCTTATAAAATGCCCAAGACATCAATTGATTATGATACTTTATCTTGTCTGTTATACCTTGTAAACGCCCCTCTTCATCCACCACACAAGGAATTCCCTCACGTGTAATATAATGACAAAGCGAAGAGTAGTTCAATCTCAATTTCCTTGCAATTTCTTTCCTAAATAAACCTTGATGCGCCAACTTTCTAATCTCTTTCCCATACTGAGTAGGCACATTAGGTAGCCCTAAATCACTCCTTTTATGACACACAGAATGATAAGAACGACCAAGTAACCTAGCTTGTTCTTTCACAGTCATTTTCCCACTCATTCTTTTTAAAGCATTAATTTCCCAGTCGGACCATTTATCCAATAGTTTAGTTTGAGTTCCCTCTTTTCTCAATTGATGAACTTTCCCTCTAACTGCAGATGCAGTTCTTCCTAGATACATCGCTACGGTAATACAATTGTCGCCGTCAGGATCTTCTGCAAACATTCTTACATAGTCTATTTCTTCTTGTGTCCATCGACGACACTCTTTTTTATTCATTCTTTTCCCTCCAGTATCATAGATATAATGTAATGGCAGTCTGGCTATTAAATTTTTTCCTACTTTTATCCCACATCCTCCTCAAATAATTCTCCTTGTACGACATGTTTTAAGCCCTCCTGTACATGATAAATAGTTTGGTTGATAATCTTTCTAGGTATCTTCAAAAGATGCGTAAGGGTATCTAAATAGGCCTTTTTAGCATCTTGTTTCTTTTGCATAGCCGTTAAGATTATCATTCGAATAGAGGCTAATATTAATCCCCCTCCTCGCCCTTTTTTAACTTGTAAAAAAATTTTATGCTTCTCTACCAGTCTACGTAGAACGATTTTTAAGCTAGAACTGGCAATTCCAAGAGCAATCTGTAAGTCTTTTTGTGTCACTTTTAAAATAGTTTGATCTTGATTCGTTCTCTCTGTGATGTAAAACATAATATCGTCTTCCCACTCGGAATAATGACTATTCTTTCTGTCAGCACGTTTCTTCTTAAACTTGTACCAACGTTGCTTCACAAAGAGATCTGAAGCCTTGAGTTCCTGATTGACCCATGCTTTACATAAAGTCATTACATAGTCACGACTAGCAGCTTCATATTTTCCTGAGTAGGCGCTTGTGATAATCTTATGATATTCAACTGAAGAGAGTGGTTCGTCTAGATTTGCATTAAAACTAGAAAGAACTTCCTCACATTCTTCCTGATCGATTCCTGAAGAGAAGTTGGCTAAAGCCAGCGTGAAAAGAACGTTGTTTCTTCCCATCAAGGCTTTTCCACCTTTGATATTCCCCTCTCTCATCAACAATTGATACCAAGGCTCATCAATCTGTTTCACCCCTTCAGAGCCCGAAATAACCGTCAAATTGGGCTTTTTACTTGGGAAAGGAAGTTCTGATTGCTTCATTGACCAATCTAACCACTCCTGGAATGAATAGGTATAGTCAGGTTCAAAGAATTCGACATTATCGGTTCGAGGAATACGAGCAATCCCAAAATGGTTACAAGTCATATCTACTGGTAAAGTTTGAGCAAAGTAATTTCTCAAATTTTGAGAGATAGCTTTAGCCACCTTTACCACTCGAAATTGGGAATGAGCTGTAACATAAGCTGATTCTGAGAGGACAAAATAGGCTTGAAATCCCTTATCAGATTTTAGAATCAACGTTGGCATAAAACCTAGCTCCAGAGAAGCGGTTAAAATATCTCCTGTCGTCATTTCTTCAGCTGCAGAGGTAATATCGAAGTCAATGTAAAATGTGTTAATCTGTCTAAGATTATCTTCAGAGTGCCCGCATGTAATCCGTCGACCAGCATCACTATAGCTTCCGTAGCAATATACGTTAGGAGTCCAGTGTGTAAACTGATCCTGGTTCTCCAGCAATGATTCAACAGAGGTTAAAACAACACCACGTGCCTTCACCATATTCGCTTTTGAACGATAAGCAAATACAGAGCCTCGTCTTCCTTCTTCAGCTGAAGAGATGAGCTGTAAATGGCTATTCTTAAATTTTTGAGTTCTTAATCCGTCTTTTGTGATGATGGATAAGCATTTTAATAAATCAATCTTTTTCATGGTTTTTAGGATTCTCATATCCCTTCCTCATTGATTCTCATACTATCAGGTAGCTTTTTACTTGGTAAACAGTAACCTTCAGATAAGTTCCCCTTGCTATAAAATTCAGGACTATTTGTCATGATGTGATCACTTCTTCTCCAGCCTCTACGAAGTTGTTTGTAAGATAAAGAAACACGCTTCTCAATCTCTTTAAAACTAAATCCCAGCTTCAAATAGGTTGTGACAATAGCATTAGCATGTTCTTTAGACTCTTCGCTTCTTGTTCTTCGCTGAAAGTTAATCTGCTTATCTTCTTCATTTAACGCTATCTGATAAGCAATAAACAACTTACGCATTTCCATAATTTTATGTTGCCAGTCCAAACTGTAAGATTGCCCTGAATATCGATTCACTAGCTCTTTAACAGGCTGTTTAAATTTCTTCTGGAGAGAATCAAACTCCCCAAGATCTGAGAATGGATCAATAAATCCTAATGGTTCATAATTTAATAATTGTTCTAGTAATTCCTGACGTCCTACTCGTTCCATATCAAATCCCCCATTTCTCAGCAAATAAAAAAGAGAGAGAACATTTCTGTTCTCCCTCACAGGAAAATTTGATTCAATCTAAAAACTCTTACCACTTACAAGATTTAGTCAATCCCGATTTCAGCTCGAACTACGTCTGCGATGGTATCAACATAGTAGTCTACTTCTTCTGTTGTAGGCGCTTCTGCCATAACACGCAAGAGGGGCTCTGTTCCACTTGGACGAACAAGGATACGGCCATTCCCTGCCATTTCTTCTTCCATCTTCTCGATGATAGCCTTAATAGCTGGCACTTCCATAGCCTTTTCCTTCATGGCATTTTCCACTCGGATATTGACTAATTTTTGTGGATAGATGGTTACTTCTGCTGCCAACTCTGACAAACTCTTACCAGTTTCCTTCATGATTTTTGTCAATTGGACAGCTGATAATTGACCATCACCTGTTGTATTGTAGTCCATCAAGATAACGTGACCAGACTGTTCACCACCGAGGTTGTAGCCTGATTTTCTCATTTCTTCAACAACGTAGCGGTCGCCAACTGCAGTGACTGCCTTGTTAATGCCTTCACGGTCCAAGGCCTTGTGGAAACCAAGGTTAGACATAACGGTTGTCACAATTGTATTTTGAGCCAATTGTCCTTTTTCAGAAAGGTATTTCCCGATGATGTACATAATTTTGTCACCATCAACGATATCACCATTCTCATCAACAGCAATCAAGCGGTCACTGTCTCCGTCAAAGGCCAAACCAATAGCTGAGCCGCTTTCTTTAACCACTTCTTGAAGGGCTTCTGGGTGGGTTGAACCAACATTAAGGTTGATGTTAAGACCGTCTGGCGTTTCTCCTATAACAGTTAATTGAGAGCCAAGATCTGCAAAGATTTGACGGGCACTTGTAGAAGCTGCACCATTGGCTGTATCCAAGGCAACCTTCATTCCATCAAGAGGAGTTCCAGTTGAAACAAGGTAGCCTTCATACTTACGCAAGCCTTCTGGATAATCTACCAAGGTTCCCAAGCCTTCTGCGCTTGGACGAGGAAGAGTATCTTCCGCAGCATCTAGCAAGGCTTCAATTTCTGCTTCTTTTTCATCATCTAGTTTGAAGCCATCACCGCCAAAGAACTTAATTCCATTATCAAGGGCTGGGTTGTGACTAGCAGAAATCATGACACCCGCACTAGCTCCCTCAGTTTTTACCAAGTAAGCTACTGCTGGTGTTGCAAGGACACCAAGTTTGTAGACGTGAATCCCTACAGAGAGGAGACCTGCCACTAAGGCAGATTCTAGCATTTCCCCAGAAATACGTGTATCACGTCCTACAAAAACTTTCGGTGCTTCCGTTTCATGTTGACTGAGAACATAGCCTCCAAAGCGTCCTAGTTTAAAGGCCAATTCTGGCGTTAATTCTACGTTAGCTTCTCCACGGACTCCATCAGTCCCAAAATATTTACCCATTTTTATAAAATCCTTTTCCTATTTTTAATTCGTTTTTGAACTAGTTGCTTTCGTTGACGAAGATGTCTCCGACGAACTGCTTGTAGTTGAATTTGATGTACTTGAACTTGGTGCTACTGGTTTTGTAGTCACCTTCATTGTTGTGTCGAACGGAGTAATAACTGCCGGTAAGACAACACCATTACGGTCGATTGCCTGCAAAGGTACTGAACCACTGTAATTTCCTGTAATCCGTTCGCTAGTTGGTAAAAGCGCAATAATACGATCAATTTTAGCTAGTGTTTCTTGGTCAGTTGTGACAGAAACTCGTTCGTTTGACACGGTTACACTATCAATTTGTAGCTTGGAATCAATCTGGCTTTGGTCAACTTGTGGCACAACAATCATCCCATCTCGCTTAACCTTCTTCCCAACTTTCACTGTAATCTTTTGAGGCGTTGCCACAGCGGTCAATCCGCTTGGAAGATTTTCAATGTTCAAGGGAACTTCAATCGTTCCAACACTGGCATCCGTCAAATCCGCTGTGACCTTAAACTTACGAGTGCTCTCCTGCATTTCGCTGGCCAAGGTCACACGATTAGCTCCGGTTAATATCACTGAAACTTCTGATGCAAATCCACTAATGAAATACTGGTCATTATCATAGTGAATATCGATAGGAACGTTCGTTATCGTATTGGTGTAGGTTTCTGATTTGACCTGCCTTGCGGTATTGCTATTTTGAAAGTTGGTTGACGTCGCATAGATAAATAAGACACAAGCAAAAAAGAGAGATGAAATGATATATAGACTATTTTTTCTCATATTTCCAACCTCCTAGCAAACGGTCCTTGAAACTGACTTTTTCCTCAACAGCTGGCAAAAGAATTGCTCGTAGCTCTGCTTCAAATTCTTCAATCGTCAAGTCGTGCTTGAAAACACCGTTATAGGTAATAGAAATGCCTCCTGTTTCCTCTGAGACGATGAAGGTCAAGGCATCGGATACTTCTGACAAACCGATAGCCGCCCGGTGTCTGGTCCCAAATTCCTTGGAAATCCCTGTGCTTTCTGTCAAGGGAAGATAGGCAGAGGTTACTGCTATTCGATTTTCTCTGATAATCACAGCACCATCGTGTAGGGGAGTGTTGGGGATAAAGATATTAATAAGGAGTTCAGCTGAAATATTGGCATCCAAAGGAATCCCTGTCGCAATGTATTCTTGTAAGGTCCGAACTCGTTGGATGGCAACCAGAGCACCAATTTTACGAGGACTCATATATTCAACCGACTTGACAAAGGCACGAATCATTTGCTCTTCTGCACTAATTTGAGTAGTAGAAAAGAAATCTGTTGCTCTTCCCAAACGTTCCAAACCAGTTCGAATCTCTGGAGAGAAGATAACAACCGCAGCAATAACCCCATAGGTGATAATCTGATTAATCAACCAAGAAATCGTTGTTAAACCAAGGATATTGGCCACAACCTGGGCTAATACAAAGATCACGACCCCACGCACCAAAATCATAATCTTGGTGCCAGCTATCGCTTTTGTAAAACGATATAAAATATAGGCCACAATCAAAATATCAAACAGATTGATGGCAATACTCCAAGGACTAGAAAACAAGCTAGTCCAATATTGCAGGTTGGATAATTGTTGAAAGTTCATCTGCTGTCTCCTCTCTGTCCAAACACGTTCCTTTCTATTATACCATTTTTCTGGCATTTTTTTCCCTATCCTACTTCATTTTAAATTAAAGAAAAAATATGATAAAATAAACTTACTAGAAAAAACAAAGGAGAAACCATGTCTCAACTCTATGATATTACCATTGTAGGTGGCGGTCCTGTCGGGCTCTTTGCAGCCTTTTATGCCCACCTACGCCAAGCTAAGGTTCAAATCATCGACTCTCTTCCCCAACTAGGTGGACAACCTGCTATTCTCTATCCTGAAAAGGAAATCCTAGACGTCCCAGGTTTCCCAAATCTGACTGGAGAAGAATTGACCAACCGCTTGATTGAACAACTAAATGGCTTTGATACCCCTATTCATCTCAACGAAACGGTTCTTGAGATTGAAAAACAAGAAGAAGGCTTTGCCATTACAACTTCTAAAGGAAGTCACCTGTCTAAAACAGTTATCATCGCTATGGGTGGCGGTGCCTTCAAACCACGTCCGCTGGAACTAGAAGGCGTTGAAGGCTATGAAAATATCCACTACCACGTTTCCAACATCCAGCAATACGCTGGTAAGAAAGTGACGATTCTGGGTGGAGGAGACTCGGCTGTAGATTGGGCTTTGGCTTTTGAAAAAATTTCACCAACCACCCTTGTTCACCGCAGAGATAATTTCCGCGCCTTGGAGCACAGTGTTCAAGCCTTGCAGGAATCTTCTGTGACCATCAAGACACCATTCGTCCCTAGCCAACTCCTTGGAGATGGAAAAACGCTCGATAAACTTGAAATCACAAAAGTCAAATCTGATGAAGTAGAAACGATTGACCTAGACCACCTCTTTGTTAACTATGGTTTCAAATCTTCTGTCGGTAACCTTAAAAACTGGGGTCTGGACCTCAACCGTCACAAGATTATCGTCAACAGCAAGCAAGAATCTAGCCAAGCAGGTATCTATGCTATCGGTGACTGCTGCTACTATGATGGAAAAATTGATCTGATTGCGACAGGGCTTGGAGAAGCACCGACTGCTGTCAACAATGCCATCAACTACATTGACCCAGAGCAAAAAGTACAACCAAAACACTCTACTAGTTTATAAAAAAGAACCACGAGTCAAATGCGATTCGTGGTTTTATAGTTCATCGGCTATAACTGGAGTTTTACTTTGTACCATTTAAAGCATTTGGATATTCTTTACTTTTCGTTTCTATAGTTTCAACTACTTTTGTAGAAAATTCTCCCTTCATCGAACTATCAATATTTTTCGAAACTTCTTTCAAACTTTCTTGAGCACTTAATAGAGAAATTTTCATATATTTTTCTGTATCTTTTTCTATAGTGGAAATACGAGCTTTTTTTGCTGGAGCCAAGATGTTTTTTATAAATGATCGTTCCAACTCTTTTTCAATATTTCTTAGTGCCTCCTCTCCTCCCGCGAAAAAATCATTGATATAATCAAATACATTCGCCATTACTTTTTACCTCGTTCTTCTAAGCGCCGTTGCTGTTCCTGGGCTCTGTCAAGCCCATCTTCTAAAAGACGGTATTGTCGTTTGTATTCTTGCTCTAGCTTCATCTCTTCTTGTTCGAGTTGCCCTTGTCTATTTCGATATGCCATCTCGATTTGCTGACTAAAGTTGGATGCGAGTTGATTGGACTGATAACGCCATTCGGTTGTATCTCCACCTAACTGGTCTAAGGAATGGGAAATGATTCGATGCTTCTCATCAATCATATGCCGCAATTGTTGAAATTTATAGTTGGCTTCCTCATACTGATTTTCGATTTTTTTACAAGAACGTCGATAGTTATCCTCACATTCTTCTAAACGCTGGCGCTTTTTCCAGATGTCATCCTGAATCATAACACACTCTCCCACTGGCTAAATTTACTAGCTAATTCCCTGTCTTCATCTAATTTCTTCTGAATTCCGTTTTGGATTTGCTTTTCCAAGTCTGTAAAATCTTTTTCTAACTGTTTTGCCTTATCTACAACAGGATGAAACCGATTCTGAATGATACCAATAGTTGTTTCATAGTTCAAGCCTCCTTCGGAATAGGCGACCTCTGTTTCATATGAACTAAGGATAAAGCCCCAAGGGACATTACTGCAAGATGCAAATACTTCACTTACGTCTTGAATTCCTCTATTATAGATATTTTTTATAATATCCATCTCCTCTGTGACGATACGGCAAATACCCGAAGCTGCAATCTTAGCTTGCTCAGAGTCCAGAAAGAGTTGTTCCCCTGCTGTATATCCATCGGAAGACAATATATTTTTAAGTGTTTTATACCCTTCCATTTTAATCAGAAAGTCGTTATATGCGACTGTACTGGTGTTGGAGAAAATTTTTATTTTCCAATCCTTATCCAAGCGATAACCATAGGTCATATGTTGATTGATAGGGTCTTCTGATTCACTATCTACATAATAAACCATACCTACAGACCCGATACTGCCCTTGGCAATATCTCTACCAACCATGCTAATATTATCTTTAGCGTCAGCATAGTTATAGATACGCCCTTTAATCTGATCAACAATTTTTCTCTGTTCGGGGCTAAGGATTCGATAGATATCAGGCCCGTTAAAGATATAAGCCTGTTGGATTCGTTCGATTTGGGCCGCTTCAAGGGCAGCCATGGCATACTGAGCATCCATAGATCCAAGCGAATGCCCATAGATATTAATCTTGGCATTGGGATATTTTTCCATGATGTCTTTTAAAGCTCTGGCAGAAGCCTTTAATTGCTCAGTAGATTGATCTTGATCGCTGGGAACATTTTGTTTCAGGATATGCGTTCCAATCACGAAATCATTTTCTGCCCAGTCATTCCAGACATCTGCTGTTTCTTTAAAAATATGATCTGGGCCCGTAGAACCACGAAAGAGGACCGTTACTTCCTCTACATCCTCAGCATTTTCTTTGGGATTTTTTACAACCGCATAAACCTGCTCACCCGCTCCTGTAGTATTGTTGTATACTTGGGTGACAGTGCCAACGCTTCTATCATATTGGTCCTTAACCTCACGATTAATTGAGTTATCGTTATATTCAGTCATTGCAATCTGAAGATTTGAATCATCGACATATTTTCTCATTTTTTAGATTCCTTTAACATAGATGATAATTTAGGTGATACAGTATATCCATAAGATTCATAAGATTCATAATTTCCTGAATTATCTTTTATTAAGCCAAAGTGAAAATCTAATTCCTTATCATTATTAAAATATATCCTTACCATTAGTCCTCCCATTGGATTATACTCTAAAGTTTCTGTATCAATATCATATGATTTAATGATTCCATCTTCTGTTAATGCTTTAGGATCATTTGCCTTCATATGATTTTCATAAACCTTCTTTGCCTCATCGCTGGTCGCGATGGCAATCATTTCTTGTTTCTTTTGATATTGGTGCATGCTACAACCTCCTATTGTGATTCCAATTACTGCTAAAATACTAAATAAAATAATCATGCTTTTTTTAGGTTTTTTCATGGTGCCTCCTTTATGCTATCCTATCAATGAATTAGGGACTAACTTACTCATAGTATAGCATAACTTTCCTGTACCTTATCAGCTTTTTCATCAGGATTTTTTACAACTGCATAAACCTGCTCGCCAGCTCCTGTAGTATTGTTGTAGACTTGGGTGACAGTGCCAAGTTGATCTCCTCTTTGAGTTTTCACAACATGATCTAAATCCATTTCAGAGTCATACTCTGTCATTGCTATTTGAAGATTTTTATCGTTTACATAGTCCTTAATCATTTTTTCCTTCTTCCAAAATCCTGTTTAGGTCACCAGTATATCCATAGTATGCAGTACTATAGGTACCATCTCCATTATCTATTAAGTTAAAATTCATCCTAAGATCTTTTTTCCCGTTCAAAAATAAACGTACCATTAAACCTCCCATTGGATTATAGGAAAGTTTTTCTTTATCAATTTCATAACTCTTAATGATACCCTCTTCGGTCAGTGCTTTGGGATCTTCTTTCTTTAAATATTCTTCATAAACCTTTCTCGCCTCATCACTTGTCGCGATGGCAATCATTTCTTGTTTCTTTTGGTATTGGTGCATGCTACAACCTCCTACTGCGATTCCAATTACAGCTAAAATACTGAATAAAATAATCATGCTTTTTTTAGATGTTTTCATGTTTCCTCCTTTATGCTATCCTATCAATGAATTAGGAACTAACTTACTCATAGTATAGCATAACTTTCCTCACATCCTCAGCTTTTTCATCAGGATTTTTTACAACCGCATAAACCTGCTCGTCCGCTCCTGTGGTATTGTTGTATACTTGGGTGACAGTGCCAAGTTCGCTTTCATATTGGTCATATAAAGTTCTTTCCTCGCCCATATTATCCTGATACTCTGCCATTGCAGTTTGAAGGTTATTTTCTTTAACATAATTTTGTGTCATTCATTATTTCCTTTCAAAAGTTTGGATAATTTTGGTGAAGTAGAATAATATGCTGAATGGTATGAACCATCTTTGTTTTCAATCAAATTATAATTTATATTTAATTCATTATCTTTGTTGATAACCACCGAAACCATCAATCCCCCCATTGGATTATAATCTAAGCTACTTTCATCAACAACATAATCCTGGATAACACCTGCATTAGTAAATGCATTAGGATCCTTCGATTTCATAAAATGTTCATAAACCTTCTTCGCCTCATCGCTGGTCGCGATGGCAATCATTTCCTGTTTCTTTTGGTATTGGTGCATGCTACAACCTCCTACTGTGATTCCAATTACTGCTAAAATACTGAATAAAATAATCATACTTTTTTTAGTTTTTTTCATGGTGTCTCCTTTAACCTGACTGTGTAGCTCATCTATAGTATACCATATATTATACAGTCGACTTTCATTAAAATGTTTTTCACATATTTATTTTATTAAGTTAAAAAAATAACCACGAGTCCTACGATTCGTGGTTTTATAGTTCATCGGCTATCTTGTTGATTTTTCTGAGTCTGTGGTTAACACCACTTTTGGTTAAAGGGTTGCTGAGGCTATCTGCTAACTGCTGGATAGAGTAGTCTGGGTGCTGAATTCGCAACTGCGCTACCTCCTGCAAATCTACTGGTAGATTTTCTAGGCCCATGATATCTTTGATTTTACTGATATTGTTGATAGTCTTCATGCTGGCAGAAACTGTCCGAGCAATATTCGCCGTTTCAGCATTATTAGCACGATTAAGGTCGTTACGGGTTTCTCGTAAAATCTTAACTCGCTCAAAATCATCACGCGCCTTCATGGCTCCGATGACAATCAAGAAGTCCATAATATCTTCGGCTCGCTGGAGATAGGTCACAGCCCCCTTCTTGCGTTCAAGCACCTTGGCATCCAGTAAAAACTGCTGGAGAAGAGAGGCAATCCCTTGCGCGTGGTCCAGATAAACAGAACTGATTTCCAACTGGTACTTGCCTGACTCAGGGTCACGAATGCTGCCATTTGCCAAGAAAGCGCCACAGAGATAGGCACGGCCTGCTTCCTCGTCTGATAAAATCGCCCCATCAATACCTGTTTCCAGACCAAAGAACGAGTCTGCCAAGTGCAAATCACTCAATAAGTCCTGCACCTTTTCATCTGTAAAAACGGTATAGACCCGATTCTTACGAAGATTGCTCCGTTGGTGGTGTCGGATTTCCGATTTGATTTCGTAGAAATGGAGAAAGGACTCATAGAGGTGCCGAGCCAGTTTGGCATTTTCTGTCACGACAGACAAGGTCAAGCCCGAAGTCGAAAGACCGATGCTACCAGACATCTTGATAATGGCAGATAATTCATGCCGGCTCAGATGGTGCTGACCTAGAATTTCTTCTTTTACTGCTACTGTGAAACTCATTTTCTCACCTTTATAATGCGCATCAACTCATCCACGATCAAATCTCCATCGTGGAAGGCACCCCCATTTTCCAGACGAAGGAAGTTGGATGAAATCACACGCGGAACTTGCTTACAAAGACCAGCAAAATCATGTTCCACCTGCACCAAGTATTCATCAAAACGGTTGGAATTCATGTATTCCTGAGGCACTTTTTCGATATTCACCAAGACAGTGTCGATAAAAGGTCGGCCAAGGTGACGATGCAAGACTTCCACATGGTCACTATCTGTAAAGTGTTCCGTCTCCCCACGTTGGGTCATGATATTGCAGACATAGGCGATTTCTGCCTTGGTTTCCAAAAGCGCCTGCCCGATTTCCTTAATCACGATATTGGGCAAAATCGAGGTAAAGAGAGAACCAGGTCCGAGGACAATCATGTCACTTTCAAGAATGGTCTGCACTACTCGACGGCTAGCCAGAGGCGTATCATCATTGAGGGTATTGGTCACATAGACATGGTCAATCATGCCTGGATGGTCTGCAATATGACTCTCTCCAGCCACTTCTGTACCACCCTGAAAGACTGCATGAAGGGTCAAGGGATGGTCACTGGAAGGATAAATCTTCCCTGTTGTATGGAAAAATTTGCTCAACAACTGCATGGCATTATAGGTTGAACCCTGCATTTCTGACAGCCCTGCAATAATGAGATTGCCCAATGGATGGCCAGCAAAGGCTCCCGCATCTTCAGAAAAGCGATACTGAAAGACTTTCTCATAAAACTTAGGCATATCCGACATGGCCACAAGGACATTACGAAGATCACCTGGCGGTGTCAATTGTTGCATATTTTTTCGGAGTTCACCTGATGAACCACCATCATCTGCCACCGTTACGATAGCAGCGATTTCCACATCTTTTTCCCGCAGACTTTTTAGAATGACAGGGATCCCAGTACCTCCACCAATCACCGTTATCTTTGGTTTTCTCATGAACGGTTTACCGTTTCCTTTCTTCGGTCTTTGTCGCGATGCCCTTCATTGACAGGCCAATTCTTGGATAAGTCCTGCGCCAAGCGTTTAGCAAAGGCCACACTACGGTGTTGCCCACCCGTACAACCCATGGCAATAGTCAAAACAGACTTCCCTTCCTTTTGGTAACTTGGCAAAATCGGCTCAATCAAGGCCAACAAATGTTGATAAAAGTCTTCTGACTCAGGATGATTCATGACATAGTCATAAACAGGTTCATCCACACCCGTTTGGTTTCTCAGTTCTGGAAGGTAATAGGGATTTGGCAAAAAGCGCACATCAAAGACTAAATCTGCATCAATCGGGATTCCATATTTAAAGCCGAAAGACATGACCTCGATACGGAAAGACTGGGTTTGTTCTTGATCCGAAAACTGCTCTGCAATGGTTTTACGCAGTTCACGAGGAGTAAGTTCTGTCGTATCCACCACATTTTGGCTCATGTTTTTCAGTGGTGCTAAGAGTTCACGTTCCAGCTTAATTCCATCTAAAATCCGTCCATCTGCTGCTAATGGGTGACTCCGTCTGGTTTCCTTGTAACGAGCGACCAATTCCTTATCGGCTGCATCCAAAAAGAGAATTTTGAAATCCAAATCATCTTGATTTTCCAACTCATCCAAAACAGCTTGAATCTCTGAGAAGAAAGAACGGCTACGCATATCTACTACCAAGGCCAACTTATGGTCGTCTTCCTTTGTTTCCACCAACTGCAAAAACTTAGGCAAAAGAGCTGGTGGCATATTATCAATAGTAAAATAACCCAAATCTTCGAAGGACTGAATGGCAACTGTTTTCCCTGCCCCACTCATTCCTGTTACAATCACCAAGTGAAGTTGTTTCTTTGTCATCTTTTTCTCCTTATATCAAAAGAAGTTTGGCAACACCAAACTTCAACTAGCTTATCCAATCTCTGCGATGACTTCGATTTCGACTTTTACATCACGAGGAAGACGAGCTACCTCTACTGCTGAACGAGCTGGAAATTCCTCTTTAAAGGCCGTTTGGTAAACCTCGTTAAAAGGAACAAAGTCGTTCATATCGCTCAAGAAACAAGTTGTTTTGACAACATGGTCAAAGTCTGTTCCTGCCTCTGCCAAAATAGCACCGATGTTTTTCAAGACTTGTTCTGTTTGCTCTTGGATTGTTTCTCCAACGATTTCCCCAGTTTCAGGAGAGAGAGGAACTTGACCACTAGCAAACAAAAGGTTGCCAACGATTTTTCCTTGAACATAGGGTCCGATAGCCTTTGGAGCTTTGTCTGTATGAATTGTTTTTGCCATTTTCTTTTCCTCACAATTTTTCTAAGATTGCATCCCAAGCCTCATCCATCCCTGCCTTACTGACAGATGAAAAGAGGATGAAGTCGTCACTTGGGTCAAAGTTTAATTTCTTTTTGATTGCTGATTCATGCTTATTCCATTTACCACGAGGAATCTTGTCCGCCTTGGTCGCCACAATAATGACTGGAATCTCATAATACTTGAGAAATTCGTACATCTGCACATCATCTGCTGACGGGTCATGACGGAGATCCACCAGACTGACCACTGCACGGAGATTTTCCCGAGTCGTTAGGTACTCCTCAATCATGCGCCCCCACTTTTCACGTTCCTTTTTAGAAACACGGGCATAGCCATAACCAGGCACATCCACAAATCGCATCTTATCATCGATATTAAAGAAGTTGAGAAGCTGGGTTTTACCAGGTTTACCTGATGTTCGGGCTAGATTCTTGCGGTTCAGCATGGTGTTGATAAAGCTAGACTTGCCAACATTTGAACGCCCTGCTAGGGCAATCTCTGGCAGTTCATCCTGTGGGTAGTGGGATTTATTCGCCGCACTGAGCAAGATTTCAGCATTGTGTGTATTGATTTCCATAGTCACCTCTAGGCTGTTTCCAAGATTGGTTTATCCGTTCCATCGACAGCTTCTTTTGTGATGCGAACCAATTTCACATTTTCCTGACTCGGTACTTCAAACATGACGTCTAGCATGGTTTCTTCGATGATGGAGCGAAGACCACGCGCACCAGTTTTGCGTTCGATGGCTTTATTGGCAATCTCTTGAAGAGCTTCGTCGTCAAATTCCAACTCGACATCATCGTAAGAAAGCAAGGTTTGGTACTGTTTCACCAAAGCATTTCTTGGCTCTTTCAAAATGCGCACCAAGTCATCAACCGTTAATTGCTCAAGAGCTGCAAAGACAGGCAAACGTCCAATCAACTCAGGGATAATACCAAATTTTTGAATATCTTCAGCGATGATTTCTTGCATGTAAGAGCTGTTTTCATCAATCGCTTTATTGTTTTGACCAAATCCGATGACTTTTTCACCCAGACGTTGTTTGACGATTTCTTCAATACCATCAAAGGCACCACCCACGATGAAGAGGATGTTTTTGGTATCTACTTGAATCATCTCTTGTTGCGGATGTTTTCGTCCACCTTGAGGCGGCACGCTAGCAACAGTTCCCTCGATAATCTTGAGAAGGGCTTGTTGCACCCCTTCACCAGAAACATCACGTGTGATAGACACGTTCTCGCTCTTCTTGGCAATCTTATCAATTTCATCCACGTAGATAATGCCACGCTCTGCACGTTCAATGTTAAAGTCAGCAGCCTGCAGGAGTTTGAGGAGGATATTTTCCACATCCTCACCAACATAACCAGCCTCAGTAAGAGCTGTTGCATCCGCAATCGCAAAAGGCACATTCAAGCTCTTAGCCAAGGTCTGGGCAAGGAAAGTTTTCCCTGAACCAGTTGGGCCAATCATCAAGATATTTGACTTCTGCAAATCTACATCTTCCGACTCTTCACGCGTATCGTGGAAATTGATGCGTTTGTAGTGGTTGTAAACCGCCACTGCCAAGGCACGCTTGGCACGATCTTGACCGATTACATAGTGGTTCAAGATATGGAGGAGTTCGATTGGTTTTGGAACTTCAGACAAGTCTGCCAAGACTTCTTCCGCCAACTCCTCTCGAATGATTTCCTGAGCCAACTCCACACATTCATTACAGATAAAGGCGTTGTTGCCTGCGATTATTTTTTGTACTTCTTCTTGGCTTTTGCCACAAAATGAGCAATAAACCATCATATCATTATTCCTATTTGTAGGCATGATTTCCTTCCGTTCTATTCTATACTGTCATTCTATCTAAAATAAGGTCATGTAAAAAGCATGAATACTATTGACCAAATTAGTAAAGGCATTTAACCAGAGCAGGACAGAAAGTCCATAACGCTTTTTACGAAAAGCCTGTGCTCCTGCAAGCAAGCAGACCAAACACAGCATGGCTGTGAAAAAACCAAATATACTACGTTCCATTAGACTTCCTTTCTCTTGCGGTATTGGATGGTAAAATCATAAGGATTTTTCTCATCTTTGGTATAAGATTTGCTTGAAACCGTCTCAAAAAGAGACAAGTCAAACTCTTCAGGAAAATAGGTATCTCCCTCCACCCGTGCATGGATTTGAGTGACAATGACTTCATCCAAATAGGGTTCAAAAGCCTGAAAAATTTGCTTTCCACCGATAATATAGAGATTCTTGTCTTGACCCTGATACCAGTCTAGAACAGACTGGATGTCCTGAAAAGTAGTAACTCCGTCTAGCTTTTCTTCCAAATTACGTGTCAAAATCAAGGTCTCCCGTTTTGGAAGCAGTCGACGTCCCATCCCATCAAAGGTCACGCGTCCCATCAAGATAGCATGATTCAGAGTTGTTTCTTTAAAGTGTTGCAATTCTGCTGGCAAATACCAAGGCAGACGATTGTCCTTCCCAATCACACCCTCTTCATCCTGGGCCCAAATAGCTACAATTTTCTTAGTCATGCTTCCATCCTTTTCACTGATAGTACTATTTTATCAAAAAACTCAAAAAAAGACTGGTTTGGAATGCGTTCAGTTTGATAGAAAAGAAGAGTCTGGGACAATAGTCTCTTGTCTCCAAAAAAAGCAACGGATTTGCCGTTGCTTTTTTGCATGGTTGCGATAGTCTTAATAAAATGGAATTGCTTAATAAATCATTTAGAAAGGCCATCCCATGCATATTCACTATAACAAAAATCAAACAACTTTACCACTAGAAATCAGTTCTTTCTTACCACAAGACCATCTCGTCTTTACTATTGAAAAAGTGGTGAATACCTTGGAGGATTGTCACTTCCATGCCTTCTATCATGCCTTTGGTCGCCTGTCTTATCACCCTAAAATGCTTATAGCTACTCTTCTATTTGCCTATTCACAAGGGATTTTCTCTGGACGAAAAATCGAAAAAATGATGATTGAAAACCTCGCTATGCAGTACCTAACAGGACCGTTGGTTGTCAGCTACCGCACCATCAATCGTTTTCGAGTCGCTGAAGAGATGGAAGAACTCATACGTAATCTTTTCATGGACCTCAATCTTCGTTTAAAAATGGAAGAGTTAGTGACCTTAAATTGTCTGTTTATTGACGGGACTAAGATTGAAGCCAATGCCAACAAGTATAGTTTTGTGTGGAAGAAAGCGACAGAGAAATTCTCCGCCAAACTGCAAGAACAGATACAGAACTATTTTCAAGAAGAAATCACTCCCCTTATCTATCAAGCTATCGAACTGGATACACAAGAGCCTATCTCCTCAGAGCAGTTGCTTGCATTCGCTCAAGTCCTTGAAGGAGAATTGAAAAAATTGAACCAGGACATTGAGGAGACACCCGTTAAAGGGAAGGATGAACGTAAAACCCCGCGTCGTAAACTCAAGGAAGTCTTGCGTAAAGTCAAGGAGGATTTTTCAGTACGTGCTGAAAAGTATAAGAAGTATCAAGAGACATTTGAAGGGCGCAACAGCTTTTCCAAAACCGATCCAGATGACACTTTTATGCGAATGAAAGAAGATTATATGAAAAATGGCCAACTCAAGGCTGCTTATAATCTTCAAATCGCTACTGAAAACCAATTTGTTCTTCACTATGATGTCTTCTCAAATCCGACAGACACCAAGACTCTTCTGCCATTCCTTGAAACCTATCCGCATGACTTGAAGACAGTTGTTGCAGATGCTGGATATGGAAGTGAAGAGAACCTCCTTCGTTTAGATGAAAAGGGGGTGAACCATCTGATTAAATATGCCATGTTTGACAAGGAACAGAAGAGAGGGTATAAACAGTCAGCTAGAAACTTAGCGAATTGGCACTATGATGACAAGGAGGATAGCTACACACATCCTGATAGCTGGTATTATCGTTTTCACCATATCAAACATCAGAAAACACAGACGGACTTTCAACAGGAAATCAAGGTTTACTACGCTGATGAACCTGAATCAGCCCCTCAAAAGGGACTGTATATGAACGAACGCTATCAAAACTTGAAAGCTAAAGAATGTCAGGCGCTTTTATCTCCCGAAGGTAGACAGATTTTCGCTCAACGCAAGATTGATGTGGAACCTGTCTTTGGGTAGATAAAGGCTTGTTTGGGTGGCTCTATAATATTTGTAGTGGGTAAATCCCCTATGGATATTATGGAGCCTATTTTGTTGTAGAAAAAAAGTTCCATAATATCTATAATGAAAAGCAACAAAACAACTCATTAGAAAGATTCATATGGAACAATTACATTTTATCACAAAATTACTAGACATTAAAGACCCTAATATTCAAATTATAGATATCATCAATAGGGATACACTCAGGGAAATCATTGCTAAATTGGACTACGATGCCCCATCTTGTCCTGATTGTGGAAGTCAAATGAAGAAATATGACTTTCAAAAACCGTCTAAGATCCCTTACCTCGAAACAACTGGTATGCCTACTAGAATTCTCCTTAAAAAACGCCGTTTTAAGTGCTATCAGTGCTCTAAAATGACGGTCACTGAGACTCCTCTAGTAAAGAAAAATCATCAAATCCCTCGTATCATTAATCAAAAAATTGCTCAAAAGCTGATTGAAAAGACTTCTTTGACCGATATTGCTCATCAGCTGTCCATTTCAACTTCAACTGTTATTCGCAAGCTCAATGACTTTCACTTTAAACATGATTTTTCTCGCCTTCCACAGATTATGTCCTGGGACGAGTATACCTTTACAAAGGGAAAAATGAGTTTCATTGCACAAGATTTTGAAAAGCTCAATATCACCGCTGTTCTTGAAGGTAGAACACAAGCTATTATCCGAAATCACTTTCTTAAATATGATAGGGCAGTCCGATGTCGAGTGAAAATCATTACTATGGATATGTTTAGTCCCTACTATGACTTGGCTAGAAAACTTTTTCCGTGTGCTAAAATCGTTCTAGATCGTTTCCATATTGTACAACATCTAAGCTGTGCTATGAGTCGTGTGCGTGTCCAAATCATGAATCAGTTTGAACGAAAATCTCATGAATACAAGGCTATCAAACGCTACTGGAAACTCATCCAACAGGATAGTCGTAAACTTAGCGCTAAACGTTTTTATCGTCCTACTTTTCGTATGCACTTGACCAATAAAGAGATTCTAGACAAGCTTTTGAACTATTCAGAAGACTTGAAACACCACTATCATCTCTACCAGCTCCTGCTTTTTCACTTTCAGAACAAAGAGGCAGACAAATTTTTCGGACTGATTGAGGACAATATAAAGCAGGTTCATCCTCTTTTTCAGACTGTCTTTAAAACCTTTCTAAAGGACAAAGAGAAAATTGTCAATGCCCTTCAACTACCCTATTCAAACGCCAAATTAGAAGCGACCAATAATCTCATCAAACTTATCAAGCGCAATGCCTTTGGTTTTCGGAACTTTGAAAACTTCAAAAAAAGGATTTTTATCGCTCTAAACATCAAAAAAGAAAGGACGAAATTTGTCCTTTCTCGAGCTTAGCTTTTCTTCAACCCACTACAGTTGACAAAGAGCCGTTTGGGTTACAAGAGATGTAATCTGAGAGGGAAGCGTCAAGTGAGAATTGACATAGGGTTGGTACTTATGGCCAATAACCTCCTCAAATACAATAAGAGAACGACTCAAAATTAAAAAGCTAGAGTTTGAACTGCACCCCAAAAGTTAGACAGAAAAAATCTAACTTTTGGGGTGTTTTATTATGAAATTGAGTTATGAAGATAAAGTTCAGATCTATGAACTTAGAAAACAAGGATATAGCTTAGAGAAGCTTTCAAATAAATTTGAGATAAACAATTCTAATCTTAGGTACATGATTAAATTGATTGATCGTTACGGAATAGAGTTCGTCAAAAAAGGGAAAAATCGTTACTATTCTCCTCATTTAAAACAAGAAATGATTAATAAAGTCTTACATGAAAACTGGTCTCAAGATAGAGTTTCTCTCAAATATGCTCTCCCAAATCGTGGTATGCTTCCAAATTGGCTAGCACAATATAAGAAAAACGGGTATACTATTGTTGAGAAAACAAGAGGGAGACCAACTAAAATGGGACGTAAACGGAAGAAAACCTGGGAAGAAATGACAGAACTAGAGCGACTCCAAGAGGAGAATGAACGCTTACGGACTGAGGTGGCCTACCTAAAAAAGTTAAAAGAGCTGGAAGACAGGGACGAAGCCTTAGAGCGAGAAAGGCAGAGACAATTAGAGAAATGGCTTCAGGAGGATTTCGACTAGATTTACTTCTTGAAACAGCACGTTTAGCTCGCTCAACTTACTATTATCAGTTGAAACAACTGGATGGGCTTGATAAAGATAAAGAGCTTAAAACCGAAATTCAGGCCATTTATAATGACCATAAAGGAAATTATGGCTATCGTAGAGTTACTCTTGAATTGAGGAATCGTGGTCATATAGTAAACCATAAGAAGGTCCAACGTCTGATGAAAGTCCTTGGTTTAACAGCTCGAATTCGCCGGAAACGAAAGTATTCTTCCTACCAAGGAGAGATTGGTAAGAAAGCAGAGAATCTCATTCAACGTCAGTTTGAAGCATCAAGGCCAATGGAAAAGTGCTATACGGATGTGACAGAGTTTGCCATTCCAAATAGCACACAGAAACTCTATTTATCGCCAGTTTTAGATGGATTTAATAGCGAAATTATCGCCTATAATCTTTCAACTTCACCAAACTTAGAACAAGTGAAAGCTATGTTAAACCAGGCCTTTACAGAGAAACACTACGAGCATACGATTCTCCATAGCGATCAAGGCTGGCAATACCAACACGATTTTTATCATCGGTTCCTAGAGAGTAAGGGAATTCAAGCATCCATGTCACGCAAGGGCAACAGCCCAGACAATGGCATGATGGAGTCCTTCTTTGGCATTTTGAAATCTGAAATGTTTTATGGTTATGAGAAGCACTTTAGGTCTTTAGAAGACCTTGAACAAGCTATTGTGGACTACATTGATTACTACAACAACAAACGAATTAAAGTCAAACTAAAAGGACTTAGCCCTGTGCAATACAGAACTAAAT
Organism: Streptococcus mitis; assembly: GCF_965111735.1. Classification (GTDB taxonomy): domain Bacteria; phylum Bacillota; class Bacilli; order Lactobacillales; family Streptococcaceae; genus Streptococcus; species Streptococcus mitis_DR. Next base: position 582,140 of record NZ_OZ217346.1, on the reverse strand, counting down.
CCTTTCAATAATTATTTGTCCAACTTTTGGGGGTCAGTACAGTTCCGCAATTGGAAATCTCTAGCTTTTTTGTGGCTGAGAACTATTTTGTCTCAGGTTCTTTTTTCCTATTTTATATCCAATGTCCGAAGTGCTGCTTGATAAGTTTGCTCCATTAGCATAGTAATGGTCATAGGACCAACACCTCCAGGAACTGGCGTGATATGGCTAGCCAGTGGTGCAACCGCCTCATAATCAACATCCCCACAAAGCTTACCATTTTCATCGCGGTTCATCCCTACATCAATGACAACCGCACCTGGTTTGACAAAGTCAGCAGTCACAAACTTGGCATGACCGATTGCGACCACCAGAATATCCGCTTTAGCAGCAACCTTAGCAAGATTATGGGTGCGTGAGTGGGTCAAGGTCACTGTTGCATTCTTGGCCAAAAGAAGCTGGGCCATGGGCTTTCCAACGATATTGGAACGACCGATGACGACCGCATTTTTACCTTCCAAGTCAATACCATATTCATGAAACATTTCCATAATTCCTGCAGGTGTTGATGGAATCATAACTGGATGTCCAGACCAAAGGCGTCCCATATTTAGAGGATGAAAACCATCCACATCCTTTTCTGGATCAATGGCTAATAAAACTGCCTCTTCATCAATGTGCTTTGGTAATGGCAACTGAACCAAAATCCCATGCCAAGCTGGATCTTGATTGTATTTGGCAATCAAGTCTAACAATTCCTCTTGAGTAATGTTCTCTGGAACTCGCACAACTTCACTACGGAATCCTGCTGCAAGGGCTGACCTCTCCTTGTTGCGAACATAGACTTGGCTGGCAGAGTTGTCTCCAACTAAAATCACCACCAAACCAGGTACTAGACCAGTTTCTTCCTTTAATCTTGCAGTCTTTTTAGCCAGCTGTCCTTGTAACTTAGCTGCTAGAGCCTTCCCATCAATAATCTGTGTCATATCACTTCTCTTTTCTTTCAAATATCTTCCATTATACCAAAAACTACTGGTTCCCTCTAACATTTCTTTCCTAGGCAATCCTATAGTTTCAAACTATAAGGGCTCTATAATATTTGTAGTGGGTAAATCCCCTATGGATATTATGGAGCCTATTTTGTTGTAGAAAAAAAGTCCCATATGACCTATAATGAAAAGCAACAAAACAACTCATTAGAAAGAATCATATGGAACAATTACATTTTATCACAAAACTACTCGACATTAAAGACCCCAATATCCAATTTATGGACATCATCAATAAGGATACACTCAGGGAAATCATCGCCAAACTGGACTACGACGCCCCATCTTGCCCTGAGTGTGGAAGTCAAATGAAGAAATATGACTTTCAAAAACCGTCTAAGATCCCTTACCTCGAAACAACTGGTATGCCTACTAGAATTCTCCTTAAAAAACGCCGTTTTAACTGCTATAAGTGCTCGAAAATAGCGGTCTCCGAGACCTCCCTCGTCAAGAAGAATCATCAAATCCCTCGTATCATTAATCAAAAAATTGCTCAAAAGCTGATTGAAAAGACTTCTTTGACCGATATTGCTCATCAGCTGTCCATTTCAACTTCAACTGTTATTCGCAAGCTCAATGACTTTCACTTTAAGCATGATTTTTCTCGCCTTCCACAGATTATGTCCTGGGACGAGTATACCTTTACAAAGGGAAAGATGAGTTTCATTGCGCAAGATTTTGATAATCTTAATATCATCACTGTTCTTGAGGAACGAACACAAGCTGTCATCCGAAATCACTTTCTTCGATACGATAGAGCCGTTCGTTGTCAGGTGAAAATCATTACTATGGATATGTTTAGTCCCTACTATGACTTAGCTAGAAAACTTTTTCCGTGTGCTAAAATCGTTCTAGATCGTTTCCATATTGTACAACATCTAAGCCGTGCTATGAGTCGTGTGCGTGTCCAAATCATGAATCAGTTTGAACGAAAATCTCATGAATACAAGGCTATCAAACGCTACTGGAAACTCATCCAACAGGATAGTCGTAAACTTAGCGATAAACGTTTTTATCGTCCTACTTTTCGTATGCACTTGACCAATAAAGAGATTCTAGACAAGCTTTTGAACTATTCAGAAGACTTGAAACACCGCTATCATCTCTACCAGCTCCTGCTTTTTCACTTTCAGGACAAGAAGCCTGACAAATTTTTCGGACTGATTGAGGACAATATAAAGCAGGTTCATCCTCTTTTTCAGACTGTCTTTAAAACCTTTCTAAAGGACAAAGAGAAAATTGTCAATGCCCTTCAACTACACTATTCAAATGCCAAATTAGAAGCGACCAATAATCTCATCAAACTTATCAAGCGCAATGCCTTTGGATTTCGAGACTTTAAAAACTTCAAAAAAAGGATTTTTATCGCTCTAAACATCAAAAAAGAAAGGACGAAATTTGTCCTTTCTCGAGCTTAGCTTTTCTTCAACCCACTACAGTTGACAAAGAGCCTAAAAAAAGAAGATGACGAATCATCTTCTCAAAAACTATGAGTTTTTAGTCTTCTTTTTTCTTGCGAGCAAGAAGTCCAAATCCACCTAAGGCTCCAAGAAGTCCAAGCGCTGCGAGGCTAGCGTTAGCTTCTGTACCTGTGTTAGGCAATTCTTTTTGACCATCAACATATTTAGGTGTTGCTGGTTTAGCAGCTGTGTCAGTTGCTACTGTTGCATCTGCTTGAGCTGGTGCCGCTGGTTGAGCTTGATTTGGTGTTGCTGGCTGTCCTGGTTCCGTAGGAGTTACAGGTTGATCAGGAGCAGTTGGTCTTGACGGAACATTTTGTGGAGTCTGTGGTGTTTGTGGAGTAGGAGTTGGTCTGTAGTTGTTACCACCATTTCCACCACCATTGTTTGGTTGTGACTCAGAACCACGTTTTGGAGTTACTGTTACTGGTACTTCTAACTCAACGATTTCTCCTGTTGGTAATTTCACCTTAACCTTAACTCCTGGTTTTTTCCCAGCTGTTTCTGTTGTTGGAATTACCCAGTTCTCTTCGATGATTTCCCATCCTTCTTCTTTAGGAAGTTCGATATGTTTCTTAACATCATCTTTAGTAATAGGTGTTCCTACTTCTACTTCGATTGGAGTTACTTTTGGTGTTACGATTACTGGTACTTTTACTGTAACTGTTTTTCCATTTGGTAATTTCACTTCTACTGGTACAGTTGGTTTTGCTCCTGGTGTTGTTGTTGCTGGAATTTCTCCAACATTTGTAATTTCCCAATCTTTTGGTAGGTCAACATGTTTCTTAACATCTTCTGCTGTGACTGGAGTTCCAACTTCCACTACCACTGGAGTTACTTTTGGTGTTACGATTACTGGCACTTTAACTTCTTTAGTAGCAATAATGTTTCCATCTTTATCTTTATACTCAACTGTTACAGTTACAGAGTCTTTTTCACCCGCTGTTTCTGTTCCTGGAGTTGTTAATGGAGTTTCTTTAACTGTTACTGTTACACCTTCTGGTAATCCTTTGGTATTTTCAGCTGATTCTTTTACTTTATCAGCAACAGCTTTTTCAAGTGTACCTTTATCAGTATCTTTCGGTACAACGACACCTTTTGGAGAAACTTTTGGCAATACTGTTACTGGTACTGTTACAACTTCTTCTCCACCATCTTTATAAGTAACTTTCGCTGTTACTTTAACATCATTAGCTCCAACTTTACCTTCTGTTGTTGGAATAGCTTTGTTGATATCTTCATCAGTGACAGGTGTTTTAGTTCCATCTGTATCAGGAGTGATTGCTTTGTTTACATCATCAGCTTTTGGTTTGTCACCTTCTACAACGTAGACTGGTTTAATATCTGAACCTTTCACATTTACTGTTACAGGGATTGTAGTTGTGTAGTCTTTTCCATCAACTGTGTATGTTACTGGTACTTCTACTGTTGTTACTCCAGTTCCTTTATTAGCTGTTACTTTGTCTTCGATAGCTTTTGTTACATCACCTACAGTTACTGTAGCACCTTGTGGTAGTTTAGATACGAAATCAGTCGCTTTAACTGCTTCATCAGCTTTAGCTTTAGCTAATTCTTTCAGTTTGTCTGGAGTTGTTCCTTTAGTTACTGTTACGTCTGCTTTAGCTACTGGTAATACTGTAACTGGTACTTTTACTTTCTCAGGTTCTTTCATTCCTGAATAAGTTACTGGGACTTCTACTGTTACATCTGTAGCTCCAGCTTTTCCAGCTGTTTCTGGTAATGTTGTTGGTTCTCCAACTGTTCCACCTTGTCCTGGTGTTACAGATTCTTTAACTTTATCTTTTTCAGGCGTTGTTCCTTCAAACACAACTACTGATTTTGGAGTTGATCCAACTACTGTTACAGGAACTTCTACTTCTTTCGTTCCAATAACATTTCCTTTATCATCAGTATATTCAACAACAACTGTCGCAGGTTTTGGTTTTCCTGTTTCAGTTACTTCAGCTGTTGTTGGTGTAGTTCCTGCTTTCACTTCTTTAACTTTTACAGTTACACCTTCAGGAAGTTTATCTTTTGGTAATGCTGCTACAACTTCTTCAGCTTTTGCTTTAACTGCATCTTCTAATTTTTCGCTTCCTTTAAGAACTGTTAATCCTTCAGGTTTCACTAATGGTAATACTTTAACGACTGCAGGTACTTCTACAAGTTTGTCTTCACCATCTTTAACTACTACTGTTACTTTCTTATCTCCTGAGGTTGTTGTATCAACTGGTTCTTTATATTCAAATTTAGTTCCTTCTGGATATTGTTCAGGATCAATACTCTTCTCTGGATTAATATCTTTACTTGGATCTTTTTCGAATACATATTGTGTCTTAGGATCTACTACCATTACTTTAGCTGGTACTTTAACGATTGTTTCTCCATTAAGTTCAGCTACAACTACAACATCTTTTTCACCTGAAGTTGTTGTGTCTACTGGAGTTTCATATTTAAATGTAGTTCCTTTTGGATATTCATCTGGAGTAATGCTTGATTTAACATCAGGTTGTGGTTTCTTAGGATCTGCAACAACAAATTGTGGTTTACTATCTACTACACGTACTGTTGCTGGTACTTTTACTAATTCGTTACCATCTTTATCTGTTACGATAACCTTAACTTCTTTATCTCCAGTTGATGATGTATCAGGTTCTTTTTCATAAGTGAATTTCGCACCTTCTGGATAATCAGATGGGTCAATGCTATCTTCTGCTTTTGGAGCAGTTTTTGGATCTACTGGTACGATTTGTGGGTATCCTTGAACAACTTTCACTGGTACATTAACAGTTTCTTCACGTTTATTATCACCTGAACCGTATGTTACTGTTACTGGTGCAGTTAATGTATCATCTCCAACTTTTCCTTTTGTTTCAGGAATCTTAGTTTCATCTACAGTTTTGTCATTTCCTTCTGTAGTAACCGCATTTTTTAGTTTTTCTGCTGTTGGTTTATCACCTTCCACAACATAAACAGGAGTTGGTGTTGAAACTTTTGGAGTTAACTTAATTGTAAAGCTTTGATCTTTATCTGAATCAGAATCAAATGTTGGATCTTGATCGAATGGATTTTCTTTAACTGTGTAACCCATTGATTTTAACACATCAAGACGAGCTTGAATTTTATCTTCTGGAATTTGTGTTCCAGCTTTACCTGAAAGATCAGTAATATTAAACTTCTCATCTAATGGTGTTTCTTTACCAGCTGCATCTACAGAAACAAAGTTAACTGTAGCTTTTTGAATTCCAGGTGCATATTGAATTGGAGTCTTACCGAATTTATCAGTTGGGTCAAAGTTATCTGGAACTTTGTATCCTTTAGATGGATCTGCAGGATCAACTGGTGTTAATTCTACTCCATTATATTTTGGAACATATCCATCTACATAAGGAATAACTACCTTACTGAAATCACCAGGTTTTGTTGGGTCATTTGGATTGTTTGGATATTTAATTGTATCTGGTGCATCTTGTGGTTTCTTACCAGCTGGATACTCAGGTGTAAATGATCCAATTTCTTTATAAAGAACTTTCACTACTTCATTAGTAACTTCACCTGTTTCAGATGGTATTGGTGCTTCTTTTTCTTCGATAGTTTTATCAGCAGGCTCTACTTGTAAGTAGTTTTCAATTACTGGAGAAGTAACTTCATTAAATTTACCTTTTCCATCTTCTACTGAAGCATCTGATATTTCTGCTCCTTCATAAACAGTCCAATCAGAGTATTTTACTTCACCTGTTTCTGGGTTTACAGTTGCTGTACGTTTGTAAGTTACTTTTTGAACTCTATCTGGAGCCGTTTCTGGGTCGATAGGTTGAGCGTTTGGATTATCTTTATCATTAACATTGATAAATTTAACCGTACGTGTCACTTCTTTAACTAAGTCATCACGTGTTACACCAGCTGGGTATTTACCATAATTTTCATCTCCTGGTTTAACTGGTGTATCAGCTGTTTTTGGAGATACTGGAGCTGTTGTGCTTGGATTTGTTGGGTCAGCTGTTACTGTTGGATCTACTGTAATTAAGTCTAATACGTGAACAGTTACTTCTGCTTCAGTAGATTTCTTACCTTCACTATCCGTTGATTGTACTTTCACAGTGTAATCACCAACTGTAGTTGTATCTAATCCGCCGTCATTACTTACAGCAATCGTCGGTTTAGTAGTTTCATCCCCATCACGATCATCTTCTAAGTCAGTTGCTGTTGGTTTTGCTACTTCAACAACTTTATCAGCATTCCATTTGTCAGCTGCTTTAGTTTTATAAACATAAATATCTTTCTTAGCTTCTACTTTTGGAGCTTCGTTGACAATGTTTGCATAACTTGGTTCAGAAACGTTTCCTACTGGTGAAACTGAAGTTGCAGCAATCTTCTCATTACCTTCATGTGTATGAAGACTAACATCTTTAAGACTTACTTTTAATTTACCTTCAGGAGTTGTTTCTACTTTAGTATCTCCTTGATACCAACCATCATCTTTTTTCTCTAATTCGATAATGTCATTATTTGGTAATGTGATTTTGATTTTCTTACCAATTTCATTTTCAATTTGTAAAGCTTTTTTAATTTCAGCTATTCTTTTAGCTGTTTCTTCATCTGATAGAGTAACTCCATTATTATCAGCTACTTTTTTAAGATTAGCTTTAATCTCATCATCTGATGGAGTTAATGAACCTGGTGCGTCCCCTGTATTTACTAATAAGTATTTTTCTTGATTCTTTGCATCTGAATCTCCTACAACACTATCTGTGTGGACTTCTTCAACTGTAGCTGATTTAGGTTTACGAGCATCAATATAGATTGTTCTATTATAGTAGTAATCTGGATTATCAGTCCATCTTAACCCATTAGCTTTATAGTTTCCATCATAAGCGTAAGGTCCTTTATCTCCAGTCCATAACCATGGGTAAATTCTATTTCCTTCAGCATCTTGAGTACCCATTCCACCTGTTCCTGTAACTTTAAATGTAGCATCTCCTACATAATCATCTTCAGTTGTAAATGGAATTGAGAATTTTTTTGATGTTTCTCCTGCAGCTTTTAGATTGTTTTTACCATATTGAACTGCATTTACATCCATACTTAATGTATTAGTCGCTTCATCATAACGAACATTTGTTAAGTATCCTTGATCCGTCCAAATAGATTCACCTTTTGCTTTAGATAAGTCTAATTTTTTGTAGTTTGTAGTGGAAACTGTGCCTAATTTAACACCTTTTGGAACTTGTACTTTAATGTTAAATGTACCACCGTAAGGGAAAGTATTTTCAACACCACCAACGTTTTTCAATTCAAGGTTTAATTTACCTTCTTGAGAACGTTTATATAATTTATCTTTTGTGAATCCGTACTCTCCACTCTTACCTTCACTAGTAACGTTTGTAGTTAATTGCATACCCGGACCAGTAGCAAGACCTACACCACCGATAATGAATCCATCTTGAACATCTTTAAAATTACCATCATCTTTTGCTTTGATTGTAACTTTAACTTTACTTGTTCCTTCTGGAACATGATAAATTCTTGCAATATTATTCCAACTATCAGATGGTGTTCCTTGATTTGAACCTGCTGGTCTTCCTGTAGCTTCCGTTGGAGTGCTTCCATCTCTCATTGGAATAGAAGCAATTTTCTTACCTGTGTATGCATCTGTAATTTCTACACTTACTTCTTCACCTTCACTAGATAAAGCAGCTTTACCATATGCTCCATTGTAAACCATATTGAAGAATAATTCAGAATTAGGGTTTACGTCATATTCTTTAGATAAAGTAACACCTTTACTTCCTAATTCAAGATAGTAATCTCTATCTTTAACATTTCCTCTAGCATCGTTTTTCATTCCATCTAGAGTAATAGCACCACCTAAGAACTTACCATCTGCTGTTGGTTGGTTTTGAGTAGCAGTTGAAGCATCATGTTTCCCATTGTCATCGTAAGCTTTCGCTGGTTTTGGAGCTTCTGTTCTCTCACCAGCAACAGTATAATCTGTTGGTGCTTCTGGTTTAACAGCATTTACATAGTCTTTTGCTCCGCCAATTTTCCAACCGTTTAATGCACCTGCTTCAGCTTCTGCTGCAGTGATTTTTTTTAGTCTTCCAATTGTAAGTTACTTTACCGTAATGTTTTTCACTTTGAAGATTATTTACTTGATCTTCAATCGTTTTACTTTTTGATTCTACTGCAGGACCTGAGAAATTAACTGCACCAAATCCGTTACTCATGCTTTCAAAAACACCGTTTGCTGGGTTATTACCATAACCAGCTCTGTTATTATTAATTGGAGCTCCCCAGTTTTCGGCATTATTTAGATAGTAATTCAGTCTATCTTTTTCTTGTTTTGCTTCTGTTAGTGCTGCTTGAAGTTCTTGTTCAGTAGCATCAGTTTTTGCTGCAGCTGTTGTAGCTTTTGTTTTTTCTTCTTCAGCTTTTGCTACAATAGCACGTAAAACATCTAGTTTTTCTTTGTTTGTTTTACCTTCACCTAAAGCTTCTTCTTTTGTAATTTCTACTTTTACTTTATCGATTGCAGCTTTTAATTCAGTATTTACAGTATTAATATCATTTTTATATCCTGTTGCAGCGGCAGCATCTCTGAATCCACTTTCACCTTGACCAGGGATAGCTTGGCCATTACGTGAATCTTGGTTTTTGTTTTCTTTTTCTTCCTTCTTGTCTGCAGTTGCTTTTGGCATACTTTCAAGAACAAAAGCTCTGTTTTTCAATGAACTTGTTGAAAAATCAACTTCTTTTTGTGTCGCTTTGTCGTTTGAAAGAAGGGCTTGAGCCTTAGCAAGTTCTGCTTTTGCTGCTTCAATGGCTGAGGCAGTCTTTTCAGTTAAACCAGCTTTCTCAAGAGCTGCTTCCATACGAGCAATAGCTGCTTCCAATTTGCTTGTGTCAGCCTTTGAAGCTGGTGCTAGAGCTTCTCCGGCTTTTGGTGTTTCAGTCGGTGCTGTTGGTTGCGTTGCTGCAGGCGCTGGTGTTGATGGTTGCTCAGCTGTTGGTGTAGCAGTTCCAGTCGAAGCTAGAGGCATGGTTGAATCTGCTTGATTACTTGCATCTGGGACTGTTTGTGAATCAGATGCCGTCTTTGGTGTAACTTGAGCATCCGCCTGAACAGTTGCTGCCCCACCAAACATCATGTAAGCTGCAACAGCTACTGATGCCGCACCAAAACTATACTTACGGATTGAAAAGCGCTGGACTTTTTGTCCGTGATTTTTTTCCATTCTTGAATACATGGTTTCTCCTTTTTTTATTTATATGTTAACTGTGAAATCGATTCCTAGCAGTTTGAAAATTCCTCCATTCTAAGCCGAAGTTACACAATTTTATGGCTTTATATAGGTAAGCGATCCCTAACTCACATTATAGCATTTTTAAATTTAAAATGTCCATTATTATACTAAACAAATTTACAGATTTCGGTTTTTATCAAAAAAGTTTTAAATCTAAAATTTATATTTCATTTAATACTAGAAAAATGAGAAATGAAATCCGTCTCTCTAACTTAATTAAATAAATACCTACTATAGTTGACAAAGAGTAAAAAGAGTCTGGGACAATAGTCCCTTATCTCCAAAAAAAGCAACGGCAAATCCGTTGTTTCAGATTGAAGACAAACATCGTTTTAATGTTTGTCTTTTTTATATCTTCAGCGTTACTATTCTCAAAATAGGCTAAAATCTTTATCAAAATAGTTTTCAGAGAAAAATGAGAAGGCTTCCCCGCCATCACTTTTACCAATTTTTTGATATTCAGGCACGCCAAAGTAAGTCCAACTTTTGCCTTCATTTTGGACTTACCCACTTCTCTTGTATAACGTAGATTGTGGTATTCTTTGGCTGTGCCAAAAAGCCGCTCCACCGATTCTTTACGTTTCTGGTAAAGTTCCTTACTTCCCTTTTGATGCCGAATCTCCTCACAAATTTCTAAATAATCCCTCCAAATATGGCGAGTAAGGATTCTCTGTTTCTTTTTACTTTCTGTGCAACTGGATAACAGAGGACAATTTGCGCAAATCTTAGGATCTCTTTTATATTTACGATAGCCATCGCGCTTTGTTGTAGAGTAAGCTAACACGTGATTTTCAGGGCAAAGGTAACAGTCATAGTGTTCATCATAGATAAAGTCCTTAGGGCTAAGTTTTCCTTACTTTCCACGAGGGCGAGTATAAGGGAATACAAGTGTAATATTTTGGTCAAGGAGGAATTTTGCAATACTTGGAGTCTTATAGCCAGCATCGGCAATAAGGTAGTCAGATTGAAATCTCTTCAACTGTTCAAAAAGTGCAAGAAAAGCCTGACTGTCATGCACATTGCCAGCATCGATACTATAAGCTAGTGCCCATCCATGCTTATCGCACCCTACTTGGGCATTGTAGGCGAACACTTCCTTATTCTCTCCCTTGTGAAACCAACCACTTTCAGGGTCTGTAGTAGAAGTCTTCTTCGGCTCAGCCTCGCTTTCTTTTGCAGGCTCGAACGACTTTTTTCCGTGCTTTTTCCGATCTAAGTCAATCTCAACTTCCAGTTGCTTACTCATAAACTTAGCTTGCTTGTCTAGAACTTGATGAGTATATTTGTGGTTATTAGCTGCGGCCTTGATATGAGTCCCATCAATAAAAACCTCAGTCGGGTCAATCAAACCTTGTCCCCATACAATGGATAGAACATAATGAAAAATTTCCTCTATTACTTCCTTATCTTGAAAACGACGATTGTAATTTTTGCCATAAGTGGTAAAATGAGGAACCTTATCGTTTAAGCTCAAACCCAGAAACCAGCGATAGGCGGTATTGACCTCAATGTCCTTGATAGTTTGGCGCATGGAACGGATACCGTAGAAACATTGGATGAGAGGGATTTTAACCAGCATAACAGGGTCTAAACTAGGACGCCCTTTATCCTCAGAATAAGTATCTGCGACCAAGTCATAGATGAAGGAAAAATCGATAACTTGCTCAACTTGACGAAGAAAATGGTCTTGCGGAACGAGTTCGTCTAGCGTGTAAAAACCAACTTGATTGTGGTTGTAGTCTAGATTTTCTTTGTGAAACATAGGGAATACCTCACAACTTTTCTTACATCTATTATACGACTTTACACAAAGAAAAGCCCTTAGAAACTTGTAGTCTAAGGACTTTATCTCCAAAAAAAGCAACGGATTGTACTGACCCCCAAAAGTTGGACAAATAATTATTGAAAGGATTTAGTTCTGTATTGCACAGGGCTAAGTCCTTTTAGTTTGACTTTAATTCGTTTGTTGTTGTAGTAATCAATGTAGTCCACAATAGCTTGTTCAAGGTCTTCTAAAGACCTAAAGTGCTTCTCATAACCATAAAACATTTCAGATTTCAAAATGCCAAAGAAGGACTCCATCATGCCATTGTCTGGGCTGTTGCCCTTGCGTGACATGGATGCTTGAATTCCCTTACTCTCTAGGAACCGATGATAAAAATCGTGTTGGTATTGCCAGCCTTGATCGCTATGGAGAATCGTATGCTCGTAGTGTTTCTCTGTAAAGGCCTGGTTTAACATAGCTTTCACTTGTTCTAAGTTTGGTGAAGTTGAAAGATTATAGGCGATAATTTCGCTATTAAATCCATCTAAAACTGGCGATAAATAGAGTTTCTGTGTGCTATTTGGAATGGCAAACTCTGTCACATCCGTATAGCACTTTTCCATTGGCCTTGATGCTTCAAACTGACGTTGAATGAGATTCTCTGCTTTCTTACCAATCTCTCCTTGGTAGGAAGAATACTTTCGTTTCCGGCGAATTCGAGCTGTTAAACCAAGGACTTTCATCAGACGTTGGACCTTCTTATGGTTTACTATATGACCACGATTCCTCAATTCAAGAGTAACTCTACGATAGCCATAATTTCCTTTATGGTCATTATAAATGGCCTGAATTTCGGTTTTAAGCTCTTTATCTTTATCAAGCCCATCCAGTTGTTTCAACTGATAATAGTAAGTTGAGCGAGCTAAACGTGCTGTTTCAAGAAGTAAATCTAGTCGAAATCCTCCTGAAGCCATTTCTCTAATTGTCTCTGCCTTTCTCGCTCTAAGGCTTCGTCCCTGTCTTCCAGCTCTTTTAACTTTTTTAGGTAGGCCACCTCAGTCCGTAAGCGTTCATTCTCCTCTTGGAGTCGCTCTAGTTCTGTCATTTCTTCCCAGGTTTTCTTCCGTTTACGTCCCATTTTAGTTGGTCTCCCTCTTGTTTTCTCAACAATAGTATACCCGTTTTTCTTATATTGTGCTAGCCAATTTGGAAGCATACCACGATTTGGGAGAGCATATTTGAGAGAAACTCTATCTTGAGACCAGTTTTCATGTAAGACTTTATTAATCATTTCTTGTTTTAAATGAGGAGAATAGTAACGATTTTTCCCTTTTTTGACGAACTCTATTCCGTAACGATCAATCAATTTAATCATGTACCTAAGATTAGAATTGTTTATCTCAAATTTATTTGAAAGCTTCTCTAAGCTATATCCTTGTTTTCTAAGTTCATAGATCTGAACTTTATCTTCATAACTCAATTTCATAATAAAACACCCCAAAAGTTAGATTTTTTCTGTCTAACTTTTGGGGTGCAGTTCAGATTTGCCGTTGCTTTTTTTGCATGGTTGCGATAGTCTTGGTAAAATAGAATTGCTTAATAAACCATTTAGAAAGGCCATCCCATGCATATTCACTATAACACAGATCAAACAACTTTACCACTAGAAATCAGTTCTTTCTTGCCACAGGACCATCTCGTCTTTACTATTGAAAAAGTGGTGAATACCTTGGAGGATTGTCACTTCCATGCCTTCTATCATGACTTTGCTCGCCCGTCTTATCACCCTAAAATGCTTGTATCTACTCTTCTATTTGCCTATTCACAAGGGATTTTCTCTGGACGAAAAATTGAAAAAATGATGATTGAAAATCTGGCTATGCAGTACCTAACAGGGCAGTTGGTTGTCAGCTATCGCACCATCAATCGTTTTCGTGTAGCTGAAGGGATGGAAGAACTCATTCGCAATCTTTTCATCGACCTCAATCTTCGTTTAAAAATGGAAGAGTTAGTGACTTTAGATTGTCTGTTTATTGACGGAACTAAGATTGAAGCCAATGCCAACAAATATAGTTTTGTGTGGAAGAAAGCAACGGACAAGTTTTCCGCCAAACTTCAAGAACAGATACAGGTCTATTTTCAAGAAGAAATCACTCCCCTTATCCATCAAGCTATCGAACTGGATACACAAGAGCCTATCTCCTCAGAGCAATTGCTTGCATTCGCTCAAGTCCTTGAAGAAGAATTGAAAAAATTGAACCAGGACATTGAGGAGACACCCGTTAAAGGGAAGGATGAACGTAAAACCCCGCGTCGTAAACTCAAGGAAGTCTTGCGTAAAGTCAAGGAGGATTTTTCAGTACGTGCTGAAAAGTATAAGAAGTATCAAGAGACATTTGAAGGGCGCAACAGCTTTTCCAAAACCGATCCAGATGACACTTTTATGCGAATGAAAGAAGACAATATGAAAAATGTCCAACTCAAGGCTGCTTATAATCTTCAAATCGCTACTGAAAACCAATTTGTTCTTCACTATGATGTCTTTTCAAATCAGACAGATACTAAAACTCTTCTCCCCTTGCTTGAAACCTATCCGCATGACGTAAAGACAGTTGTCGCAGATGCTGGATATGGAAGTGAGGAGAACCTCCTTCGTTTAGATGAAAAGGGGGTGAACCATCTGATTAAATATGCCATGTTTGACAAGGAACAGAAGAGAGGGTATAAACAGTCAGCTAGAAACTTAGCGAATTGGCACTATGATGACAAGGAGGATAGCTACACACATCCTGATAGCTGGTATTATCGTTTTCACCATATCAAACATCAGAAAACACAGACGGACTTTCAACAGGAAATCAAGGTTTACTACGCTGATGAACCTGAATCAGCCCCTCAAAAGGGACTGTATATGAACGAACGCTATCAAAACTTGAAAGCTAAAGAATGTCAGGCGCTTTTATCTCCCGAAGGTAGACAGATTTTCGCTCAACGCAAGATTGATGTGGAACCTGTCTTTGGGTAGATCAAGGCTTGTTTGGGTTACAAGAGATGTAATCTGAGAGGGAAGCGTCAAGTGAGAATTGACATGGGATTGGTACTTATGGCCAATAACCTCCTCAAATACAATAAGAGAACGACTCAAATTTGGGAGCTATTCAAATTCATCTCCAAAACAATCCACTAATTCTGATGATTGCTTCGCAATCTCTATTCACTGACTAAAAAGGTCCCCCGGACTATAATGATGATTATTTCGCAATCTTCATCTGCCAGCTAAAACAATCCACTGGATTTGATAATTGCTTCGCAATCTTCATCCGCCGACTAAAAAGGTCCCCCGGACCTTTTTAGCCACCTAGATATGCTTTTCTGACTTCTTCTGATGAGGCGAGTTCTTTTCCTGTTCCTGATAGAACGATTTTTCCTGTTTCCAGTACATAACCTCGGTCAGAGATTGCGAGTGCCTTATTGGCATTTTGTTCAATCAAGAGGACAGTTGTCCCTTGTTTCTGGATATCTTGAATGATATCAAAAATCTCTTGGATAAAGATTGGGGCAAGTCCCATTGAGGGTTCATCTAAAAGAAGAAGTTTTGGTGTTGACATGAGCGCACGTCCCATGGCAAGCATTTGTTGTTCTCCCCCTGAAAGAGTAGCTGCATCTTGGTTCTTCCGTTCTTCAAGACGTGGGAAACGCGAGAAAACCTTCTTCAAGTTAGCTTGATTTTCTTCACGATTTTTCTTTAAGAAAGCTCCCATTTCTAGATTTTCCATAACGGTCAAGCCAGGAAAGACGTGGCGTCCTTCTGGAACTTGTGAAAGACCACCTGCCACGATTTTCTGAGCCGGCATTTTTTGGATTTCTTGACCTAAAAATTCAATCTTTCCTGAACTCGGTCTAACCAAACCAGACAAGGTACGGAGAATGGTTGTCTTACCTGCACCATTGGCACCAATAAGGGAAACTACTTCTCCTTCATTCACTTCAAAGCTTACATCACGGACTGCTTGGATCATACCGTAATGTACAGAAAGATTATCAACTTTTAACATAGACATTAGGCTTCACCTCCTAGATAAGCTTCGATAACGCGTTTATTGGTCTTAATTTCGTCTGGAGTTCCCTGAGCAATCAAACGACCATATTCAAGTACGTAGATACGTTCTGTTACTTCCATAACCAGATTCATATCGTGTTCAATCAGCATGATCGTAATCTTAAATTCATCTTTGATACGACGAATTAACTCAGTCAATTCTGCTGTTTCCTGTGGGTTCATACCTGCTGCTGGTTCATCTAAAAAGAGAATTTTAGGTTCCGTAGCAAGGGCACGAACAATTTCCAAACGACGTTGTTGTCCGTAGGCAAGATTTTTAGCAAGCGTTTCTGCATCACCATCTAAATCAAAGATTTTAAGCAATTCCAAGGCTTTAGCCTTTAATTCTTTTTCACTCTTGTAAAAAGCTGGTAAGCGCAAAAAACTAGCAAAAACATGTTGTTTGTGATGGTTGCCAAAAGCAATCAAAACATTATCCAAAACTGTTAAATCTTTAAAGAGACGGATATTTTGGAATGTACGTCCAAGTCCCAAGGAAGCAATCTTATAAGGTGACTTTCCATTCAAAAGGTGACCATCTAGTGTTACTGTTCCCTCACTTGGCTCATAAACACCCGTCAAGAGGTTGAAAAGGGTGGTTTTACCAGCTCCGTTTGGACCGATTAGTCCAACCAGTTCCCCTTCGTTCAATTCAAGAGTCACATCTCCAACAGCTGTTAGACCGCCAAAATGTTTGGTTAACTGTTTTACTTCAAGTAATGCCATTAGTTTTGTTCCTCCTTTTTAGATTTTTTAAAGAAACGTGATAGGCTTAATTCCCATGTTCCAAGAAGTCCACCTGGTCTGAAAATCATTACCAATACCAAGGCCAAAGCGTAGATAATCATACGCACGCTAGCAACATCTTGGAGAAGCATATTTAAAATTCCAAGAACAATAGCCGATACAATGGCACCTGTAATGGAACCAAGTCCACCAAAGACAACAATGATCAAAACGTTGATTGAGTTGATGAAGGTGTAATCTTTCGGTACAACTGAACCGATAAATCCTGCCTGAAGTGACCCAGCAATACTTGCAGTAATGGCACCAAAGACAAAGGCGATGATTTTAATCTTAGTCGTATTAACCCCAACTGACTCAGCAGCAATTTCATCCTCACGAACAGAGAGCGTTGAACGACCAATTGGACTACGCAAGAAGTTCAAGGTTGCAATGGTTGTAATCACGACAAAGAAGTAAACCATTTGCCAAGTTGTAAAGTTAGGAATTCCCAAGATACCTGCCGCACCATTTGTAAGACTTCCACCATTGATGATAAAGATACGGATAATTTCAGATACCCCGAGAGTTGCTACCGCAAGATAGTCCCCCTTCAAGCGCAAGGTTGGAATTCCGACAAGCAAGGCAACTGCTCCTGAAAGCAAAGCACCTACAATCATAGCTCCAAAGAAGGCACCGTAGGTTGGTGATTTAGATCCAATAATAGCAGCGGCATAAGCACCAATCGCCATGAAACCAGCATGCCCAAGTGAAAATTGTCCTGAAAAACCAACGATTAAGTTAAGACCAACTGCCAGAATAATATTAATTCCAATTTGTTGTAAAATCTGTACATAGAATAGGTTGAGTACTCCAACTGAAACCAGTACACTAATCAAGCCATAACCAGCTAACAAAAGGAGTAACCATAGAATATTAACTTTTAAATTTTCTTTCATCGTTTACACCTTCTCTTTCACATTTTTACCAAGGATACCAGCTGGGCGGACAATCAAGATCAACAACAAGATTCCATAAACAATAGCATCACGGAAGTCTGACATTCCAAAGGCTGTCGCAAAGGTTTCCAATAGACCAATCACAAAACCACCAAGAGCCGCACCAGGAATAATTCCGATACCACCAAGTACTGCGGCAACGAAAGACTTAAGACCTGGAGTAACCCCCATCAAAGGCTCAAGAGAGTTATAATAGAGGGCAATCAGAACACCAGCTGCACCCGCAAGAGCTGAACCCAAAGCAAAGGTAAAGCTGATAGTACGGTTTACATTGATCCCCATCAATTGTGCCGCATCGCTATCTACAGATACAGCACGCATGGCTTTCCCCATCTTGGTCTTTTGGACAATGACTTGTAACAAAATCATCAAAATCAAGGAAATGGCCAAGATCATTAACTGTACATTCGTTAAGCTAATTGGTCCCAAATCATAACGAACTGTTTGAATCGCTTGAGGGAAGGCACGAGTATTAGCACCAACCAGATATACCATCCCATACTCCAATAGGAAAGAAACCCCAATAGCCGTAATCAAAACAGCAATACGAGTAGAGTGACGCAAAGGTCGGTAAGCAAGGAACTCAATCACGACACCAAGAATGGCTGTCGCTAACATAGCTACAATAAGAGCTACAAAGAAATTCATTTGGAAAGAATTAATCAAGAAATAACCGATAAAGGCTCCCATCATATAAATATCACCATGGGCGAAGTTGATGAGCTTGATAATTCCGTAAACCATGGTATATCCTAGGGCTAATAGCGCGTATACACTACCTAGAATCAAACCATTTACTAGTTGTTGGAGCATAAGATTCACTCTTTCTATTTATAATTTCGAGGGTTTCCCCTCACTTTTTGATAGGTTCTTAAACACCGAAACAGGGAGTGAGTCAGAGGCTCATTCCCTATTTCAACATTTTTCTATTATGGTTTTACAACTTCTGCTGCTTCAACCTTACCATTGTTCATGGTCATCATGTAAGCAGTTTTGACTGTGTTGTGGTCTGCATCAAAGCTTGTTTGACCAGTTACACCTTCAAAATCTTTTGTTTTAGCAAGGTTATCCTTGATTTCACCAGAGTTTTTAGCACCTTTTGCTGCGTTTGCTACAAGGTGAACTGAATCATAAGCCAAGGCTGCAAATGTTGAAGGCTCTTCGTTGTACTTAGCACGATAAGCATCAAGGAAGGCTTTTGCTTTAGCTGAAACTTCTACAGTAGTTGAGAAACCTGAGATAAAGTAGATGTTTGATGCTTTTTCAGCAGTTGCTTGTTGTACAAACTCTTCACCGTTAAATCCATCACCACCAACGATTGGTTTGTCAATTCCCATACCACGCGCTTGGTTTACAATTTTACCAGCTTCAGTGTAGTAACCAGGAACGATGATAGCATCAAAGTCTTTCCCTTTCATTTTTGTAAGGGCTGCTTGGAAGTCTGTGTCACCTGCTACGAAAGTTTCATCTGCAACGATTTCACCTTTGTAAGCTTCACGGAAGGCTTTGGCAATACCTTTAGCATAGTCGCTGGCATTGTCAGTGTAAAGAACAACTTTCTTAGCTTGCAATTTTTCAGAAACATAGTTTGAGATAATTTTTCCTTGGAAGCTATCTTGGAAAGTTCCGATAAAGAGGTAATCTTGACCTTTAGTCAATCCATCTTGAGTCGCACTTGGCGAAATCAATGGAACACCTGCTTTTGTAGCGTTCGCTACCGCAGCTGCAGTCGCACCAGATGTCGCAGGTCCTACGATTGCTGATACTTTAGATTGAGTTACAAGGTTAGTTGTTACTGAAGCCGCCTCAGCTGTTTCAGACTTATTATCTTTATCGACTACTTCGATTTGTTTTCCGTCGATACCACCTGCTGCATTGATTTCATCAACGGCCAATTGGGCACCTTTTTGTTCAGATGTACCGTAAGCTGCTACGGCACCAGTTTCCTCGAAGTTAAATCCGATTTTGATTGTCTTTTCATCTACTGAGTTACCAGCAGCGTTTGACGCTCCAGACTTCACTTCTCCACAGGCTGCAAGAAGTGCTACACTTGCAAGCGCCACAAACGATAGGGCAAATTTTTTCTTCATCTTTTTTGTCTCCTTATTCTTAAATAGCATGTTAAGAATATACCGAATTATCAGAAAATTGTCAACACTTTTCTTGAACTTTTTCGATGATAACGTTTTCCCTTCGATAAAGATTGCCCACAAAGGGTGTTTCCAACTCTTGGATATGACAAACTCTGACTTTTTTTATAAACTTTTCCTTGCCCAAGCGCCCGACCAATTGCTCCATTTCTTGAGTTGGAACATAGAGTTGTAAGTAACGATGTTTCTTGGAATGATAGGTAATATCTCCATAATCCTGCAATTTTTTGGCATCACGATTATAGTAAAGATAGATAATCAAGCCAGATCGATTGACTTTTTCAAACATGATAAATCCTCTTTCTAAGAAATCTCTCCCTATTATACCAAAAAAAGCAAACCCAGTCGAGTTTGCCTTCTTTGATCATTAATTCAATGAATTGTTGGCCATGATTTCATCAATAAAGCCATATTCAAGTGTTTCTTGGGCACTCATCCAGTTATCGCGTTCTGCATCTGCGTGAACTTTTTCGATTGACTGACCTGAATTTTCAGCCAAGATTTTTTCCAAGGTATTACGAGTTTTAAGCAAGTGTTCTGCAGCGATCGCCATATCGGTTTGCTGAGTACCTCCACCTGTACCACCCATTGGTTGGTGGATCATATACTCTGCATTTGGAAGCATGAAACGTTTGCCTTTTGCTCCACTTGATGCAATGACCGTCCCCATAGATGCTGCCATTCCCATAACAATGGTTTGGACATCTGCCTTGATAAAGTTCATGGTATCAACGATTGCCAAACCAGCTGAAACGGAACCACCAGGTGTATTGACATAAAGGTAAATATCCTTTGTACTATCTTGGGCATCCAAGAAAAGCAACTGGGCAATAACAGAGTTGGCCATATTGTCTTCAACTGGGCCTGTCAGCATAATGATGCGGTCTTTAAGAAGACGTGAGTAAATATCGTAGGAACGTTCTCCACGGCTTGTTTGTTCAATAACTACAGGAATCATTTATTTCTCCTTTTGAGTTTTAATTTTATTGGTCAAATGACTGAAGATAAGACTATTATAATATCTTGGTCAAAAAAGGTCAAATTTTTGCTCTGTTTTCATTAGACAGAAACAAAAATTCAACCTCCTTTCGTGACTGGAAATCCTTTTCCAAGTCAATCTCTTTTTTATTTTATTTTGTACCGAACAAGCGGTCCCCAGCATCTCCAAGACCTGGAACGATATAACCGTGTTCGTTCAAGCGTTCATCCAAGGCTGCTGTAAAGATTTCTACATCTGGATGAGCTTCTTGAAGGGCTTTAACACCTTCTGGAGCAGATACAAGGCAGACAAATTTGATATTTGATGCGCCACGTTTTTTAAGAGAATCAACAGCCAAGATTGCTGAGCCACCTGTTGCCAACATTGGGTCTACCACAAAAATTTGACGTTGGTCAATATCTTCAGGCAATTTCACCAAGTACTCAACTGGTTGAAGCGTTTCTTCATCACGGTACATACCGATGTGGCCAACTTTAGCAGCTGGAACCAAGCTCAAAAGTCCATCAACCATCCCGATACCTGCACGCAAGATTGGAACGATAGCCAATTTCTTACCTGCCAATTGTTTTTGAACTGTTTTTGTGATTGGTGTTTCGATTTCCACATCTTCTAGTGGAAGATCACGAAGTACTTCATATCCCATCAACATTGCAATCTCATCTACTAGCTCACGAAAAGCTTTTGTAGAAGTATCTGTACGACGCAAGATTGACAATTTGTGTTGAATCAGTGGATGATTAATAACTTCAATTTTTCCCATTTTTGGAATTCCTTCTTTCAATTTATTCTTCTTATTATACCAAAAAACGGTTTAAAAATCTTTCTAAACCATTTATTTTTGATAATTTTTACATTAGATCAGCCTCTTTAAGAGCGGCCTGTACTGTCTCAAGTGGTAAATGAGTCAATTCTGTTCCCTTTTCTTGATAGAGGTATTGGGCGTAGTCATCCATTCGGTACTGGTTGATATAAACCACGCGCTTGCAACCGACCTGAAGCAATTGTTTTGTACAGTTGAGACAAGGAAAATGGGTTACATAGGCTGTAAAACCTTTAGGAACACCACGTTCAGCACCTTGAAGGATAGCATTGACCTCAGCGTGAAGGGTGCGAACACAGTGGCCTTCGATGACCAGACATTCGTGATCAATACAATGCTCGGTTCCTGACACTGAACCATTGTAACCAGTGGAAATCACCTTATTATCCTTAACCAGAATTGCGCCCACTTTGGCACGTTTACAAGTGGAACGATTGGCAATTAGTAGGGCTTGGGCTGCAAAATACTCATCCCAGGCCAGTCTTTTTTCAGTCATCTCTTTTCTCCTTTTTCTCTATTTTTTAAAAAATGGTAATCCTAAATCCGCAATCTTTTCAGCTGGTACCTTCATGCCATCCTTGATCCATTTTAGAAGGACAGAGACGATAGCCGAGCTCCAAAAGGAATGAAGATAAGAGCTGACACCTTTTGATTTTCCATGGTATTTTTCTAAAAATTCCTGCATGGCTTGGACAAAGATTTTTTCCAGATGGTAATCCAAGGCAAGTTGAATCACTCTGGCCTCCTTTCTTGCTTCTCGGAAAAGGTGAACCCAGACCAGATAAAGATCTGTCTTTAGATCATAATGATGCAACTGTTCCATAATATTGTGGACAGTTCGTTTAAAGACGCTTTCTAAAATTTCCTCTTTGGAATCATAATTGCGATAAAAGGCCGCACGCGAAACGCCTGCACGTTTGACCAATTCAGAAATACTAATCTTGGTCAAGTCCTTTTTTTCCAAGAGTTGCAAGAGGGCTGTTTCGATGGCTTCTCTAGTTAATAAATTGGATTCTTGGTTTGATTTTCTGAGATTTTCAAGAGACTTTTCAGAGATTCTACGTTCAGACATAACATTTTCTTTCTACTTGTCACAACAGACGGATGAGGCTTTTGTTTCAAGGGCTTTCATGATATAATTGTAAAAAAAGACAGAACCTTTGTCAATGTATAACTGACAAAGATGGAGAATTTCTATGACTTGGAAGATTATTGCTGACTCTGGTTGTGATTATCGTCAGCTGGCAACACCAGCTATTGACACGACCTTTGTAAGTGTCCCCTTAACCATTCAAGTAGCTGATCAGGTCTTTGTTGATGATGCCAGTCTTGACATTGACCAAATGATGGAAACCATGTATGCAACTGCAGAAGCTTCAAAATCAGCTTGTCCAAGCCCAGATGATTATTTGCGAGCATTTGAAGGAGCCAAAAATATTTTCCTAGTAACCATCACTGGTACTCTTTCTGGCAGTCACAATAGTGCTCAACTAGCAAAGAATATTTATCTTGAAGACCATCCTGACACTAAGATTCATGTAATTGATAGCTTGTCTGCTGGTGGTGAGGTTGACCTACTCGTAGAAAAATTGAATGACTTGATTGACCAGGGCTTATCTTTTGAAGAAGTGGTTGAAGCTATCACTGCCTATCAAGAAAAAACCAAGTTGCTCTTTGTCCTAGCCAAAGTCGATAACTTAGTGAAGAACGGCCGTTTGAGCAAGCTTATCGGTACGGTCGTTGGCCTTCTAAATATCCGTATGGTCGGAGAAGCTAGTGAAACTGGAACTCTCGAATTGCTACAAAAAGCACGAGGACCAAAGAAATCAGTTCAAGCTGCCTATGAAGAATTAGTCAAGGCTGGATATGCTGGTGGCCGTATTGTCATGGCTCAACGCAATAACGAGAAATGTTGCCAACAGCTTTCAGAGCGAATCCATGAAACCTTCCCACAGGCGGATATTAAAATTCTCCCAACATCTGGTCTCTGCAGTTTTTATGCGGAAGATGGCGGTTTGCTGATGGGATATGAAATTGATTAATTGCATTCTTGACAAGAGGTGACCATCATCTCTTGTTTTTTGTGGTACAATAGAGCTATGAAACATTTTGATACTATTGTCATTGGTGGAGGTCCTGCTGGTATGATGGCTACGATTTCCAGTAGCTTTTATGGACAGAAAACCCTCCTCATCGAAAAAAATCGGAAACTTGGAAAAAAATTAGCTGGGACTGGTGGGGGACGCTGCAATGTGACCAACAATGGTAGCTTGGACGACCTACTAGCTGGCATCCCTGGAAATGGGCGCTTTCTCTACAGTGTCTTCTCCCAATTTGATAACCATGATATCATCAACTTTTTTACTGAAAATGGTGTTAAACTTAAGGTCGAAGACCACGGACGCGTCTTTCCTGCTAGTGACAAGTCTCGGACCATTATCGAGGCCTTGGAAAAGAAAATCACTGAACTCGGTGGTCGAGTTGCTACTAAAACGGAGATTGTTTCGGTTAAAAAGATAGACGACCAGTTTGTCCTTAAGTCCGCAGACCAAACCTTCACTTGTGAGAAACTCATTGTCACAACTGGTGGGAAATCCTATCCCTCTACTGGTTCGACTGGTTTTGGTCACGAGATTGCCCGTCATTTTAAGCATACCATTACCGATCTTGAAGCCACTGAAAGTCCTTTGTTGACAGATTTTCCACACAAGGCCTTGCAAGGAATTTCATTTGACGATGTGACCCTAAGCTATGGTAAGCATGTCATCACTCACGATTTGCTCTTTACCCACTTTGGTTTGTCAGGCCCTGCTGCTCTGCGTATGTCCAGCTTTGTCAAGGGCGGAGAGGTTCTCTCACTGGATGTTCTACCTCAACTTTCTGAGAAAGACTTGGCTACATTTCTAGAAGAAAATCGGGAAAAATCTCTAAAAAATGCCTTAAAAACTTTACTTCCAGAACGCTTGGCAGAATTTTTTGTGCCAGGCTATCCTGACAAAGTCAAACAACTGACTGAAAAGGAACGCGAACAACTTGTCCAGTCTATCAAGGGACTTAAAATTCCTGTAACTGGTAAAATGTCCCTTGCCAAGTCCTTTGTTACCAAAGGGGGCGTCAGTCTCAAGGAAATCAATCCCAAAACTCTAGAAAGTAAGCTGGTACCTGGACTCCACTTTGCTGGCGAGGTACTGGATATCAATGCCCACACGGGTGGGTTTAACATCACTTCTGCCCTCTGTACTGGTTGGGTGGCGGGATCAAACCCAATCTAAATCTGAATTATTTAATGGCTAAATCAGCCCCAAAAGAAAGGAAGTCCTTTGGAACATATTATCTTGTTAAGGGGAGTTACTCCTAATGGAAAAAATGCTATCCCTAAAATGTCTTATCTAGTAGATATCTTAACAGAAGCCGGTTTTCAACAAGTTCGAACCTATATTCAAAGTGGGAATATCATTCTTGAAAGTGATTTAGATTTAGAAGAAATACGAGAATGTGTTCATACTCTGATAAAGGAAAAAATTGGGGCCGACTTAAAAATGGTTATCAAGAACAAAAGTGATTTTAAAAAAATTGTCCAAGAAAACCCGTTTGGAGAACACTATCTTTATGACCGTATACATGTGATTTTTTATCAAGAATCTATTCAAAGTCTCCCTTTAGAAAAATTGAAAATTGATTACGGTGAAGAAGAAATTTGTATCGGTAACCATTGTCTTTACCTCTATCTCCCTAGAACTGCAAAACGAAAAAAGCTCAGTACCAACTATCTTGAAAAGCTTTTTAATGTAGATTTGACCATGCGAAAACTAAATGTAGTAGAAAAATTATTAAGCAAGTAGTGCTTGAATTTAGTAAAAATCGGAAGAATACTCCTCCGATTTTATTTTGTCTGAGTTTGGACATAATGAGCAATCACATCTGATGTGTACTGGGCTGTTCCAGGTCCAAATTTGTCAATGTTTTCCTTAAACTCTGGGTTATAAACGTAGCCTTTACCGATATAACCGAATACTTCAATAGTACAATCAAATCCATAAGTACGGATGGCTTGCAAGAGCTTGGCTGCTTGCTCTTGGTTTTCAGTTGCTGTTGCAGGCAAACCAGCTTGAAGATTTTGTGCCAAGGCTCGAAAGACTTGATTGAAGGCAGCCGTAGCTTCGTCTTCGTGACCTTTTTGGCGCTCGAGCGCTTGGTCCATCACATCTTGTCCATACTTCTCTACCGCCTCTTGGTGGTATTTTTGATGGTCTTGATAGTTAAATCCTGCGAATTTCTCTTGAATGCTCATTTCTCTTTCTCCTTTTTGTTCTTGAATGGTTTTTTGCAAGGTGGAAATCAAGGTATCCAGATGTTGCCTTTCTCGAGTCAAATAGTCCAACTGTCTAGTCAAGTGAGGCAATAAATCTGATTTATCTTCCTTTAATAGCTCTGCTATTTTTTCCAAAGAAAAACCTAGGTATTTGTAATAAAGAATAACCTGAAGGCGTTCCAAATCCTCCTGACTGTAGGTTCGATAGCCGTTTTCCGACTTTAAAGGAACCAAGAGCCCTATCTTGTCGTAGTGATGCAGGGTCTTGACAGAGACACCCGAAAGCTGGGCAGCTTCTTTTATATGGTACATGATTTCCTCCTTATACTCAATGAAAATCAAAGAGCAAACTAGGAAGCTAGCCGCAGGCTGTACTTGAGTACGGTAAGGCGACGCTGACGTGGTTTGAATTTGATTTTCGAAGAGTATTACATTGATAGTATAACCCCTCCCCCTAGGTCAGAGTCAAGCGTTTTTGCGAAATTTTTTACTTTATCATAACATGAAAATGGTTTTCTTGACAGACCTTAGAAAACATGATAGGATAGTCAAGTCTATCAATCAAAAGAAAGGCTCATTTTGAGTACTGATGAGGCTATTTGCCAAGGGCAGTAGCTTTTTCTTTTGTAATACTAATTTTAGGAGTTTAACTATGTCTGAAAAATCGCAATGGGGTTCTAAACTGGGCTTTATCCTAGCATCTGCTGGTTCAGCCATCGGACTTGGTGCCGTTTGGAAATTCCCCTACATGACTGCTGCTAATGGTGGAGGAGGCTTTTTACTTGTCTTTCTCATTTCCACTATTTTAATTGGTTTCCCCCTTTTGCTGGCTGAATTTGCTCTCGGCCGAAGTGCTGGTGTCTCAGCAATCAAAACCTTTGGAAAACTCGGCAAGAATAGCAAGTACAACTTTATCGGTTGGATTGGTGCCTTCGCCCTCTTTATCCTCTTATCTTTCTACAGTGTTATTGGAGGATGGATTTTAGTCTATCTAGGCATTGAGTTTGGAAAATTGTTCCAACTTAGCGGAACTGGTGATTATGCTCAATTATTTACTTCAATCATTTCAAATCCAGCCATTGCCCTAGGAGCTCAAGCGGCCTTTATCTTATTGAATATCTTTATTGTATCACGTGGGGTTCAAAAAGGGATTGAAAGAGCATCGAAAGTCATGATGCCCCTGCTCTTTATCATCTTTGTCGTCATCATCGGTCGTTCTCTCAGTTTGCCAAATGCCATGGAAGGGGTTCTTTACTTCCTCAAACCAGACTTTTCAAAACTGACCAGTGCTGGTCTCCTCTATGCTCTGGGACAATCTTTCTTTGCCCTTTCACTAGGGGTTACAGCCATGCTGACATATGCTTCTTATTTGGATCAGAAAACCAATCTAGTCCAGTCAGGAATTTCTATTGTAGCAATGAACATCTCGGTGTCCATCATGGCAGGTCTAGCCATTTTCCCTGCTATGTCAGCCTTCAATATCCAATCTGAAGGGGGACCGAGCTTGCTCTTTATCGTCTTGCCTCAACTCTTTGACAAGATGCCTTTTGGAACCATTTTCTACATCCTTTTCCTCTTGCTCTTCCTCTTTGCGACGGTCACTTCTTCTGTCGTCATGCTGGAAATCAATGTGGGAAATATCACCAATCAGAATAACAGCAAACGTGCCAAATGGAGTGCCATTTTAGGAATTTTGACCTTTGTCTTTGGAATTCCTTCAGCCCTATCTTACGGTGTCATGGCAGATGTTCACATCTTTGGGAAGACCTTCTTTGACGCTATGGACTTCTTGGTTTCCAATCTCCTTATGCCATTTGGAGCTCTCTGCCTTTCACTTTTTACAGGCTATATCTTTAAAAAGGTTCTTGCAATGGAGGAACTCCATCTCGATGAAATAGCATGGAAACAGGGACTGTTCCAAGTCTGGCTATTCCTTCTTCGTTTCATCATTCCAATCATCATCATCGTGGTCTTTATCGCCCAATTTATGTAATCAAAAGGACTTGAGTAATGAACTCAGGCCCTTTCTTTTTTATGGATGGCTAACAATCAATTCCAAATCTTGTCCTTCCAAGGTCCAAGCTTCAACATCACTTGGTAGGATAAAGTGGCTACCTTTTTGGATTGGATAGTTTTTTCCGTCAACAGTCAGTTGACCTTGACCAGCTAAGACACTAAACAAGCTGTAGTCAGCTGTCTTTTCGAAGTCAACTTTTCCAGTAATTTCCCACTTGTAAACTGCAAAGAAATCATTGGATACAAGGAGAGTGGAACGCAAATCATCTGCTTTAACAGTTACAGGACGGCTATTTGCAGGCTCACCAATGTTCAAGACATCAATGGATTTTTCAAGGTGAAGTTCACGCAAGTTACCATTATCATCCTTACGGTCAAAGTCATAGACACGGTAGGTTGTGTCACTAGACTGTTGGGTTTCAAGGATTAAAATACCTGCACCGATGGCGTGCATGGTGCCACTTGGCACATAGAAGAAATCTCCAGCCTTAACAGGGACTTTTGTTAATAGACCCTCCCAGTTTTTAGCTTCAATTTGCTGACGGAGTTCTTCTTTTGACTTGGCATTGTGACCATAGATAATCTCTGAACCTTCATCCGCAGTGATGATGTACCAGCATTCTGTTTTTCCAAGTTCGCCTTCATGCTCTAGTCCATAAGCATCGTCTGGGTGAACTTGGACGCTGAGCCAGTCGTTGGCATCGAGGATTTTGGTCAACAGTGGAAATACAGGTTCTGGACGACTACCAAACAATTCACGGTGCTCTGCATATAAAGTAGCAAGGTCTGTTCCCTCGTAACGACCATTTGCCACCTTTGAAACTCCATTTGGATGAGCTGAAATGGCCCAGTATTCCCCTATTTTTTCACTTGGGATGTCATAACCAAACTCATCACGTAGCTTGGTTCCACCCCAGATTTTTTCTTGCATAACTGATTGTAAAAATAATGGTTCTGACATCATATTCTCCTGTCTGATTTTTCTCCCCTCATTATAGCAAAAAGCTCCATCTAATTGAACTCTTTTTCACATATTATAAAGTAGGGAGAAGATTTTATAAAAATAGTGAACAAATGTGATCTACTCAATGATTGCACCATTGCTGGCAATGACATCCTTGTACCAGTAGAAGGATTTCTTCTTGCTACGTTTGAGGCTTCCATGACCAGCATTATCTCGATCCACATAGATAAAGCCATAGCGCTTGTTCATTTCGCCTGTTCCAGCTGAAACCAGATCGATACAGCCCCAAGTCGTATAACCAAGCAAGTCAACTCCATCTTGGTAAATGGCATCTCGCATGGCCTTGATATGAGCCTCTAAGTAAGCAATCCGATAGTCATCTGCTACATGACCATTCTCATCCGGTGTATCCATAGCACCTAGACCGTTTTCCACGATGAACATTGGCTTTTGGTAACGATCCCAGATAGCATTGAGGGTGATACGAAGACCAAGTGGGTCAATCTGCCATCCCCATTCTGAGGATTCAAGATAAGGATTTTTGAGAGAGGCAAAGATATTTCCAGCAGTTAATTCTTTAACTTCTGGATCACCTGAGGCTACTAGACTTGCATAGTAAGAGAAGGAAACAAAGTCAACAGTATTGTCCTTCAACAACTCTAAATCTTCTGCAGTCATTTGAATCTCGATTCGCTCACGCTCCCACTGCTTCTTGGCGTAGTTTGGGTATTCCCCACGCGCTTGAACATCAATGAAGAAGTAACTCTTGCGGTCTTCCTCCATGGCTGCCCAGTAGTCTCTTGGATGGGCTGTGTTAGGATAGTATTGCCCTGCAGCCAACATACATCCCACCTTATTTTCTGGGTCAATTTCGTGGGCAATCTTTGTCGCAAGAGCTGAAGCTACCAACTCATAGTGTGCAGCCTGATATTTAACCAGTTCTTGATTTTCTCCTTCTTCAAAACAGAGCCCAGCTCCCATAAAGGGGGCATGGAGAATCATGTTGATTTCGTTGAAGGTAAGCCAATATTTGACCAAACCCTTATAGCGGGTAAAGAGTGTGCGACAAAGTTTTTCATAGAAGTCTAACATCCGACGATTGCGCCAACCACCGTACTCTGTAATCAAGTGCATAGGACAGTCGAAATGAGTGATAGTCACCAGAGGTTGGATACCATACTTGTGGCACTCCTTAAATAAATCCTCATAAAAGGCTAGACCAGCTTCATTTGGCACTGTTTCGTCGCCCTTAGGAAAAATCCGAGTCCAAGCAATGGATAGACGATAAGTCTTAAAGCCCATTTCCGCAAAAAGGGCAATATCTTCCTTGTAATGATGGTACATATCAATAGCTTGCTTGGCTGGGTAAAAATAGCCCTCCTCAAACGAAAACATCTTTTTCTGACCTGTGATAATGGCTTCACGATCTGGACCGATGGGGACGACATCCACATTCGCCAATCCACGACCTTCTAAATTATAAGCACCCTCACACTGGTTGGCAGCTGTCGCTCCGCCCCACAAGAAACCATCCGGAAAAGTCAGTTTTTCGGTCATAACTCTACTCACTTTCTTATTTGCTTGTTCATTTACTTATATTATAACTTATTCTGTAAACCTTTTCTTATAAAATACTGTGACATACTGATACTATTCTACTATTTAAGTTTATCAGATTGTTTTTTAAAAAATTATCCTCTAGAAAAAGTAAATAGCCTCCCCTGAAACAAAAAAGAAGACTGAAAACTAGTCTCCTCTGTTCCTTTTAAATCAAAGCTGTAATAACCGTCACTAGGCCAAAAATAATACCTGGTGCATTAGCTGCTGCAAGGGGGATATCTCTTTCTTTTTTGAAAAGACCGTAGTAAACCCAGAGACTACAGTTGATGGCAGCAACCAAGGGCTGGATGAAATTTCCTTTTTGACCAGCCAGATTGTTCATGATTTGTGGGAAGTAAGACACATACATCATAACAGACATAAAGGTCGCTACCCAACCTAAAATTTTCATTTGTTTTTCAGACATTTTCAAAACCTCTTTCATTTTTACTGAATCTTATTTTAAAATATTCTTTCAAAACAATCAAGTCTTTAAAACTTTTGTTATAAAGATATAAACTATCACAATCTTGTTATAAGAAAGAGGGAACAGAAAAAAGACCGAATTGCTCCGTTCTGTTTACTCAATCAAATATTAGAAAATGAATACTCCTTTTCAATGAATCGATTGATTGATGGTAAATAAGCCGTTAGAAATTATTGACAGTATCGAAATTTTCTAGTAAAATGAATTTTGTTAATACCTAAATGGTGTGTAGTTTTCTATCAACATAGTCAGGAGAAAAGGAACTTATGCTAAAAAAATTTAATGAATTGTCACTGAAAGATAAGGCTTATCTAATTGGCGGTTTGAGCTTATTAGTCATTGTGATCTCATTTGGTCTACTCAATCGTCAAACAGTAACTGTCAGTCTTGTCTTTACACAACTATCTGCTCCCTTGATTTTGGTGATTTTTACTTGTCTAGTAATCGGGATCATTGCTGGTAGTGCTATTGGTATTAGCTATCACCATAACAAGACTCAAGATCTGAGAAGCCGCATTGCTGAAGCAGAAGCGACTATCAATATAAAAGACAGGGAGCTTGTCCAGTACGAGGAACAGGTGCAACAATTAAAACAGGAAGCCAAACAATAAGTGTAGAAATCATAACCACCCGTGAAAACGGGTGGTTTTTTGTCTCGCACCTAACGGAGCGAGACGGACTGAAAGTCGCATAAATACAAAAAAGATCGAATTGCTCCGATCTTTTTAAGTTTCACTCCAAGAATGTTTAGATAAAAAATTTGATAATAGAATTACCTACTTCATACGATAAAAATCAATCACTAGACCAGCAGGCCCTTTAACTAATAAGGACTCTGTTCCCCAATCGGTTACAGTTGGTCCGTTTAAAACCTGGATACCAAGTTCTTTCAACCGTTGGTAATTCTGGTCTACATCCTCAACCTCGATATGAAGAATGATTCCTGACTGAAAATCTTCCAAAGGAATCAAATGATTTTGGGACAACATCAGACAGTGACTGCCAATCGTAAACTGAGCAAAACTGTCATCAACATAATCGGACTTTTTATCCAAAATACGCTCCAAGTCATCACAGACTTGGGGAACATCTGAAACGATAATATCTAATTGATTTAAATTCATTCACTATCCTCCATAAAAAGACCGGATTGCTCCGATCTTTTTAAGTTCCACGAAGAAATTATTTAATTGCGCGTGATTGCAAACCTTCTTCTTCCAAGAAGAGACGGAATGGTACGAGTTCTTCTGCTTCGTATTTTTCCTTGAAAGCTTTGATTGCTTCTTCTGAGTGAAGTTTTGGATCCAATTCAAGTACTTCTACTGGAAGTGGACGGTGTTCAGTGATGCGAGCATCGATAACAACAGTTTTACCTTCTTTGCTCAATTTAACAGCTTCTGCAACAACTGCATCGATGTCTTCGATACGGTCAACTGTAAATCCAACAGCTCCTTGAGCTTCAGCGATTTTCGCATAGTCAGCATTAGGGAAGTCACAACCAAACAAGTGTTTGTTTGTGTCTTCGTATTTGTCCTTGATGAAGGCATATTTACCATTTGAGAAGACAACGTTGATAACTGGAAGGTCGTATTGAACGTTTGTGATAACGTCTGGGTAGCACATGTTGAATGCACCGTCACCCATGATGTTCCATACTTGGCGATCTGGATTGTCTTTCTTAGCAGCGATACCACCAGGAAGGGCAATACCCATTGTCGCAAAGAGTGGAGATGTACGCCACATGTTCTTAGGTGTCATGTGAAGGTGACGAGTAGATGTTTGAGTAGTGTCACCTACGTCGATTGAATAGATAGCGTCTTGATCAGCATGTTTGTTGATTGCATTGTAAACTTGATACAATTGCAATTCACCCTCAGTTTTACCTTCGAGTTTGTTCATGTAATCACGCCAGTTTTGGTTGTTCTTAACGTTTGCACGCCACCATGGAGTAGATTCAACTGGATTCACTTTGTCAAGGATTGCTTTCGCTGCTTGACCTGCATCACCAAGGATTGAAGCGTCTAGGGCATGACGTTTACCAAGTTTGTAAGGGTCAATATCCACTTGGATGAATTTTTCAGTATTCTTGAATGCTTCGTAAACTTCAGCAAATGGGAAGTTTGAACCAAGGAAAAGAACTGTGTCTGCTTCAAAGACCACTTCGTTGGCTGGTTTCCAACCAACACGGTAAGCAGAACCTGTCAAACCTTCATAGTTCCATTCGAAAGCTTCAAAGTTTTTACCAGTTGTGATGATTGGTGCTTTGATTTTACGTGACAATTCAGTAATCACTTCACCAGCTTTAACACCACCGTAACCAGCATAGATAACTGGACGTTCAGCATTGTTCAAGATTTCAACAGCTTTGTCGATTTCAACTTCGTTCAAAGCAGGAGCGATGAATGAACGTTCGTATGAACCTGAACCGTAGTATGAATTTTCGTCGATTTCTTGGAAACCGAAGTTTACTGGGATTTCAACAACAGCTGGACCTTTTTTAGAAACTGCAGCACGGCAAGCTTCGTCGATTACTTTTGGCAATTGCTCAGCGTAAGCTACACGTTTGTTGTATACAGCGATACCGTTGTACATTGGGTTTTGGTTCAATTCTTGGAAAGCATCCATGTTGAGTTCGTTAACTGGACGTGATCCAAGGATTGCTAGGAATGGAGTGTTATCCATAGCTGCATCGTAAACACCGTTAATCAAGTGAGTCGCACCTGGACCACCTGAACCAACTGCAACCCCGATTGAGCCGCCGAATTTAGCTTGCATAACCGCTGCAAGAGCACCTGTTTCTTCGTGACGAACTTGCAAGAAGCGGATATCTTTGTCTTCAGCCAAAGCATCCATCAATGAGCTGAGTGTTCCTGATGGGATACCGTAGATTGTGTCTACGCCCCATGTTTTCAATACATTAAGCATTGCTGCAGATGCAGTAATTTTCCCTTGAGTCATAATGATAACTCTCCTTCAAATATTTTTAAATCTACTAAAAAAGGTTTCATATAGTTTTTGAAAACGTTTCAGTAAATTTTTACACTACTAATTTATCACATTTATTTTGACTTTACTAAGAATCTGCTCAGAAGTTTTTATTCTCTATTACAGTACAGTTTAAAAACGTTTTTAGTTTCTGTTTTATAATAAAAAAAGCGAGCAAGCCCGCTTTTAATCTATTTTACTAAAGTTTAGTAAGAGTGAACTAGTCAGAACAGATACAGAACTAAAGGCCATAGCTAGACCTGCCAGTTCTGGATTGAGGGCCAGTCCAACACCTGAAAAAACTCCTGCTGCAATCGGAATTCCGGCGACATTGTAGATAAAGGCCCAGAAAAGATTGAGCAGAATTCGATTAAAGGTTTTCTTACTCATGTCAAAGGCACGAACCACTCCTAGGAGGTTATTAGTTGTCAACACCAAATCTGCTGACTCGATGGCAATATCTGTTCCAGCACCCATAGCAATTCCCACATCTGCTACACTGAGGGCAGGGGCATCATTGATACCATCCCCAACAAAGGCTACTTTGCCAGACGCTTGTAGTTTATGGATTTCATGAGCTTTTTCCTCTGGCAAGACACCTGCAATGACCTCTTCGATTCCGATCTGATCGGCAATGGCACGCGCCACACCAGCATTGTCTCCTGTCAGCATGACTGTTTTAAGACCTCGTTTTTTCAACTGACTGATGGCAAGCTTGGCATTTTCCTTAGGAATATCTTGCAGAGCAAGCAAGCCTTTGATTTCATTGTCCACAGCCAAGAAAACAACTGTCTTAGCTTCTTTTTCTAGTTCTTCTAGTTTTTCTTGATAAGTTCTAGAAATATCCATGCCATCCAGCATTTTAGCATTTCCAAGCAAAACTTGTTTTCCATTGATTTGCCCTGAGACACCTTTTCCGTGCAAGGCTTGGAAATTTTCAACAGTGTGAAACTCAAGTCCAGCTTCACTCGCTCGTTTCACAACAGCTTCAGCCAGTGGGTGTTGAGAAGCTTCTTCCAAGGAAGCTGCCAATCCAAGCACTTCTACTTCGTCTCCAATGATATCTGTGACCACAGGTTTCCCTTCAGTCAAAGTCCCGGTCTTATCAAAGACAATGGTTTGGACTTTCTGGATTTCCTGTAGAACCGTTCCATTTTTGAGGAGAACTCCCATCTTGGCACTGCGACCTGTCCCCACCATAAGGGCTGTCGGTGTTGCAAGTCCCAATGCACAAGGGCAGGCAATAATCAGAACTGCTACTCCATAGAGAAGCGAAGACACAAAGCTCGCTCCAAGCACAACTACACTATCCCTGAGCAAGACGAACCAAACCCAAAAGGTCACAATCCCTAAAATGACAACTACTGGGACAAAAATCCCTGAAATCTTATCCGTCAAGTCCTGAATCGGCGCACGACTTGTCTGAGCTTTCTTCACAAAATCCACAATCTGAGCCAAAACAGTCTCTGAACCAACTTTTTCTGCTCTAAAAACAAGTGTTCCACTATTATTGATGGTTGAACCAATGACGGTATCTCCAACTGTCTTGTCCACAGGCAGACTCTCACCTGTCACCATAGACTCATCAATACTAGAGATACCTTCTACTACGACACCATCAACCGCAATCTTTTCACCGGGACGCACTCGAATCAGGTCACCTACCTTGACTTGCTCCAAAGGGACTTGAACATAGTTATCCTCACGCAAGACTTCTGCAGTTTTAGCCTGCAAGTCAAGTAATTTCTCCACAGCTTGGGAAGTATTTTTCCGCATTTTCTCCTCAAAAACGGCTCCCATAAGAACGAAGAAGAAGATAAAGGCAGCACTTTCAAAGTAAACGGGGAGACCAGCGAAGAGGGCAACTAAGCTATAGAAATAGGCCACTAGGGTTCCCAGAGCAACCAAGGTATCCATGTTGGCATTGTGCTTTTTAAAACTAGCCCAAGCACTTTGGATATAAGGACCACCTGCTACTAGCATAATCGGTGTTGTGGCTAAAAAGGTGCCCCAACGCATGACTTGGTGACTAATTCCTCCTGTCGACATCCCAATCATGAGGATCACAAGAGGCACAGTAAAGATACTAGTAATCCAAAAACGCTGTAAAAGTGATAGAGATTTTCGAGTCTTCTCAACGACTGTATAGCTTCCCTTTTGCATCTTCATGCCACAAGAAAATTCATGTTGGCCTAATTCTTGAGGTGTAAAACGAATGACTTTCTCCTCGTCTACGCCGATTGGTTCCAAGATGCCTTCTTCTTCAAACAGAATTTCCTTATAACAGTTTGAAGGTGTCACACGGTGAAAGGTGATCTCAGCAGGAACTCCTTTTTGCAGTTGAATGTGGGCTGGATGGTAGCCTTTGTCTGCCGTGATACGGATTTTTTGAACACCATTTTCAAGACTTGCTTTTACAATTTCAGTCATATCATTCTCCTATTCTACAATCATCTTGCCGTGCATCATATTCATGCCACAAGAGAAACCATACTCTCCAGCCTGCTCAGGCGTGATTTCCACTACATACTCTTCACCCATTGGCAGGTCCGCATGTACACCAAAATCTGGAAAAACAATTTGGTCCAGACAGGGTGAAGGATCCTTACGGTCAAAGACAATGCGGGCTGGCACTGATTTCTTGAGGATAATCAACTCAGGCGTATAGCCCCCCATGACTTCCACTCGAATCTCTTGGTAGCCGTTTTTTTGCTGGGCCTTTTGTCCAGATTTTTCAGGCTTTTTGAAAAACCAAAACAAGATAAAGGCGATAAGGGTAATACAAACAATGGTTACAATACTATTTAACATGACGTCTCCTTTACATACAATTACATTTTACTTCTGTTACAGCGCTTGACTTCTTCTCAGAAATCACAGCTTCCAAGTCTTCCAAGTCAGCCTGAGTAAAATCACATTCAGCAATCAAATCAGCCAGCAAGTTCTTAATCCTACGGGAACAAACTTTATCTTTGATATCTTGAACAAGCAAGTCTCGACTTTGATCCAAAGTTAAAAGGGCTGAATAGACAAAGGACTTGCCTTCTTTTTTCCTCGTCAGGCACTCTTTCTCAACCAAACGAGCCAAAAGAGTTTGAATGGTCGACTTGGACCAGTCGAACCGCTCCGCCAGAACCCTAATCAAATCTGAACTAGTCTGCTCTCCTTGCATCCAAATAATCTTCATGACCTGCCATTCTGCATCTGAAATCTGCATAATCACACCTCCAAAATCTACATTTGTCAATTACAATTATCAGTATACTCTTAAAATCTACATTTGTCAACTATGAAATTAATCTTTTCTTTGAAAAATTGAATTTTAACCCTATGATAAAGGATTTGCAGTCAAATCTTACTATATAAACTATGAAAATATGCTATACTAAAGAAAAAAGAAAACAACCACTAGGGGTGCGTAAAGCTGAGATTAACGACTGTTAGACCCTTTGACTCAATCTAGGTAATGCTAGCTGATGGAAGTGGAAATGATAATGGGGACTAGCAGTCTTCTATTGCCTTCCTGAAACAAACTAGCTTGTTCTTAAGAATACAAACTTCAGTTGGTTGGGAGGTTTTAGATGACTTATTTACCCGTTGCTTTGACCATTGCAGGGACTGACCCTAGTGGTGGTGCTGGCATTATGGCTGATTTAAAGTCGTTCCAAGCTAGAGATGTCTATGGAATGGCCGTTGTGACCAGCCTTGTCGCTCAAAATACCAGAGGCGTTCAATTAATCGAGCACGTTTCTCCTCAAATGTTGAAAGCCCAATTGGACAGTGTCTTTTCGGATATTCCACCTCAGGCTGTAAAAACTGGAATGTTGGCAACTACTGAAATCATGGAAATCATCCAGCCCTATCTTAAAAAGCTGGATTGTCCCTACGTCCTTGATCCTGTTATGGTCGCTACTAGTGGAGACACTCTGATTGATTCCAGTGCCAGAGACTACCTAAAAACAAATCTGCTTCCCCTTGCAACCATTATCACTCCGAATCTTCCTGAGGCAGAAGAGATTGTTGGTTTTTCAATCCATGATCCTGAAGACATGCAGCGTGCTGGTCGCCTGATTTTAAAAGAATTTGGTCCTCAGTCTGTGGTAATCAAAGGTGGGCATCTCGAAGGCGGTGCTAAGGATTTCCTCTTTACCAAGGATGACCAATTTATCTGGGAAAGTCCACGAATTCAAACCTGTCATACACATGGTACTGGATGTACCTTTGCTGCAGTGATTACTGCTGAACTAGCCAAGGGGAAAACCCTCTATCAAGCAGTCAATAAAGCCAAGGCCTTTATCACGAAAGCCATCCAAGACGCCCCTCAACTCGGTCATGGTTCTGGCCCAGTCAACCATACAAGCTTTAAAGATTAAAAAAAAACTCTCTAGTTCCCACTGTACTGACCCCAAAAAGTTAGACAATTAATTTATCCGAAGGATTTAGTTCTGTATTGTACAGGGCTAAGTCCTTTTAGTTTTACCTTAATTCGTTTATTGTTGTAGTAATCAATATAGTCTACAATGGCTTGTTCCAATTGCTTAAGCGACTGAAATGACTTCTCATAACCGTAAAACATTTCCGATTTCAGAATCCCAAAGAAGGACTCCATCATACCATTGTCTGGACTGTTCCCCTTACGTGACATGGATGCTTGAATTCCCTTACTCTCTAGGAACCGATGATAAGAATCGTGTTGGTATTGCCAACCTTGGTCACTATGGAGAATCGTATTCTTATAGTGTTTATCTGTGAATGCCTGTTCCAACATCGTTTTTACTTGTTCTAAGTTGGGTGAAGTTGAAAGATTATAGGCGATAATTTCGCTATTAAAGCCATCTAAAACTGGTGATAAGTAAAGCTTTTGAGTACTTGCTGGAATGGCAAATTCTGTCACATCTGTGTAGCACTTTTCCATTGTTTTAGAGCCTTCAAATTGACGTTGAATGAGATTCTCTGCCTTCTTACCAACGTCTCCTTTATGAGAAGAATATTTTCGTTTCTGTCGCATTTTAGCTTGTAAATTGAGTACTTTCATCAAGCGTTGAACTCTTTTATGATTTACCAGATAACCACGATTTCTTAGTTCTAAATGAATCCGACGATAACCATAATTTCCCTTGTGTTCGATAAAAATGGATTGAATTTCAGCTTTAAGCTCTTGGTCCTTATCTGGTTTCTCTAGCTGTTTCAAGTGATAGTAGTAGGTCGAACGAGCTAGTTTAATGGCTTTTAGAAGAATATCTAACGAAAACTCAGTCATTAATTCTTGAACAATTTCTGTCTTTCTTCTTTCTCTTTTTCCTCCTTCAATCGGAGTTCTCTTAACTTTTTTAGGATAGCATTCTCCGCTCTCAGGTACTCATTTTCTGCTTGAAGACGTTCTAATTCTGTCCTCTCTTCAGGTCTCTTTTTTGGCTTACGTCCCATTTTAGTTGGTCTCCCTCTTGTTTTCTCAACAATAGTATACCCGTTTTTCTTGTATTGTGCTAGCCAATTAAGAAGTATCGTACGACTTGGGAGGCCGTATTCAAGAGAAACTCTATCTTTAGTCCAGCCTTCATGTAAGACTTTATGAATCATTTCTTGTTTTAAATCAGGAGAATAGTAACGATTTTTTCCTTTTTTGACGAATTCTATTCCGTAACGATCAATCAATTTAATCATATACCTAATATTAGAATTGTTTATCCCAAATTTATTTGAAAGCTTCTCTAAGCTATATCCTTGTTTTCTAAGTTCATAGATCTGAACTTTATCATCATAAGTTAATTTCATGATAAAAACACCCCAAAAGTTAGATTTTTTCTGTCTAACTTTTGGGGGGCAGTTCACACTTTAAGGGAATTAGAGAGTTTTTATATTCTTAGAAAATCTCTTCAAACTATGTCAGCTTTATCTGCAACCTCAAAGCAGTGCTTTGAGCAACCTGCGACTAGCTTCCTAGTTTGCTCTTTGATTTTCATTGAGTATTGATTAGAAAATAATGTCATCCAACTTTGTCAAAAAGGCTTGAGTTTTTGCCTCTATATCTTCTGCCTGCATCAAATCACGCACTACAGCTACACCAGCTATGCCAGTGCCGATAAGTTGGTCAATATTCTCTGATGTCAAGCCTCCGATAGCAACTACTGGAATAGCGACCCTTTGGCAAATTGTCTTCAAGGTTGAAATCAGGGTGATGGGTGCATTTTCTTTAGTCGTAGTTGGGAAAATAGCTCCTGTTCCCAAGTAATCTGCTCCCCCTTCTTCTGCCTCGAGGGCTCTTTTTACGGTTTTAGCTGTAACACCGAGGATTTTTTCAGGGCCCAAGACTTGTCTGGCAACCGGAACTGGTAATTCATCGTCTCCGATATGCAGACCAGCAGCATCAACCGCAAGACAAACATCCAAACGATCATCGATTATCAAGGGTACCTGATAGGCATCTGTTATTTCCTTGACTTCTTTTGCCAGTTGATAATATTGATTGGTTGTAAGATTTTTTTCTCGCAATTGGACTATGGTAACCCCTGAACGGCAAGCCGTCTCAACCTTTTCAAGAAAGCTTTCCACGGAATCTTGGTAGCGATTGGTTACTAGATACAGTCTAAGCGCCTCTCTATTCATAAACATCTCCTTTGATAGCATCTAGCCAGTTTTCATCTCTTTTGAGGAGCGAAAGCTGATTGAGTACTTGGTAACGAAAATCTTCCAATCCCATCCCTT
This sequence comes from Streptococcus mitis, assembly GCF_965111735.1. GTDB lineage: Bacteria > Bacillota > Bacilli > Lactobacillales > Streptococcaceae > Streptococcus > Streptococcus mitis_DR. The sequence continues at coordinate 541,704 of NZ_OZ217346.1, read as the reverse complement.
GAACAACTATTCTCTCAGCAGAGATATTGAGATAAGAGACTGCTAAGCAGGAAGCTTCAAAGCCAGTCTTTCCTTGGCTGAGAAAAACAGCTGTTAAAGCTCCAACCAAGTCTCCTGTCCCTGTTATCCAGTCTAATTCTGCACAGCCATTTCCCAGTACAGCGACCTGATTCTTCGAAACGATGAGGTCCTTGGGGCCAGTAACTAAGAATGACATACCAGGATAAAGCTGACACCAGTCTTTCAAGACTTGAAGTAAATCCTCAGTTTCTTGATCTTTAGCACTCGCATCTACCCCAACACCGTGATGTTTTAAGCCAACAAGACTTCGAATTTCTGACATGTTTCCTTTAAGTACCGTAGGGCTATAGTCTAAAAGGTCTTTAACTAAGCTCTTACGAATGACTGAAGCCGTTACGCCAACCGCATCTACTACCATTGGGAGACAAACTTGATCTGCATAAGAAGCTGCCAAACGGATTGCTTTTTCCTTCTCAGCTGACAAATGTCCCAAATTGATGAAGAGTGCCTGGCTTTGCTTAGTAAAATCAAGAACCTCACGGGGATCATCTGCCATAACTGGTTTACATCCCAGAGCCAAAATCCCATTTGCCAATATCTCACAAGAAATTTCATTGGTAATACAGTGAATGAGGGAAGTCGTTCCCAGAGGAAAAGGATTTGTCAATTCCTGCATCAGTTTATCCTTTCATCAAAGAAATATCCCTGCACTTTTTTAAAGAATTCCTGCTTGATTAAAAATCGAAAGGCAATAAAGGAAATCGCTGTACCAATCAAGGTTGCTCCGAAAAATCGAGGAGTATAGATAAACCAGCTAAGCTTTGCAGCTGATCCTGTAAAGAGTACCATAACAGGATAGGAAACAATAGAACCAATAATACCTGTTCCCAAAATTTCTCCCAAGGCAGAAAAGTAAAATTTTCGACCATACTTATAAAAGAGACCTGCTAAAAGGGCTCCAAAAGTTGCTCCTGTGAGAGCTAAAGGCGGAATCCCTTGAGTCGTCATACGGATAAAGGCTGTCACTGTAGCCATAGCCAAGGCATAAACAGGTCCCATCATGATTCCTGCTAGAATATTGACTACACTGGACATCGGTGCCATTCCCTCAATCCGAAAAATAGGCGTAAGAACTACATCAAGGGCAATCATCATGGATAAAATGGTTAATTTGTGAACCTGTAATTGGTGGTTTCTCATATTTCTATTCTTCTCCTGTTTCTAAAGACTGTAAATCGCTCTTCCATGTCTGGTGTTGGTAGGCCATTTCCCAAAACTTAGCTTCCATATGAACACTGATGTGGAAGACATCTAGCATTTTTTTCCTGTCTGTCTCATCACTTTCTCGATAGAGTTGATTAACCAGCGCTCCCTCCTCTCTGATCTGTTGCTCTAACTCATCCGTAATATAAGTTTCAATCCATTGTTGGTAGAGAGGATTTGGTGATGGTTTAAGATTAAGTGATTTGCCTATATCATGATATAGCCAAGGACAAGGCAGCAAGCTCGCAAAAGCAATGGCTAGATTTTCTTCTTCAAATTGACGATAAATGTGAGAGATATAATGATAGCAGGTTGGCGCAATTAGATGTTGCTCCATTTCCTGGTCGCTGATTTCCAATTCCTTGAAAAATTGTTGGCGGATAAATAACTCACCCTCTACTAAACTCTGAGCATTTTGTTTCAAGAGTCTTTTCATCTCTTGGTTTGAAGTCTTATCAGCCAAGAGGTGATAGGCTTCTGAGAAGGCCTTCAAATAGTAGGCATCCTGAATCAAGTAATAGCGAAAGATGGACGGGTCTAAATTTCCCTCTTGTAACTGTAATACAAAGGGGTGATGAAAGGAAGCCTGCCAAGCTTCCTTGGATAATTCCATCGCAATATCTGTAAATTCCATAATAACTCCTTTATAAAAATAGACTAGTTTGAAGTAATAAAAAGAACAGCAAGTAGATGAATATTGTCCTTTGAGGAATATAAAAAGTCCGATAGCTATTCTCCACCTGTGCATGCTCGTCATATCCATGCGCCGACAGGGCTCTCAGGTAAAGATGGCGCCACCTAAAGACTGTCATCAGAACCTTGCTATAAATCAAGGGAGACCAAAAATGAAGTTCTTGACCGCGTAATAAGCAAGCTTCCTTGAGGGACTTGATTTCTTGCTGGATAAGGGGAAAGGAATTGAATACCACAATCAAGGCATAGGCCCAAGAGCGTGATAACCCCTTTTGAGCCAAGTACAAGAGAAGCTCTTTTAGGGAAATAGAGGAAACAAAGACAAGACCGATACAAACTGTCACAAAGGCCCTCGTTCCAAGCACGACTGCCTGCGAAGCATCTCCATGTAACTGAACTGCCCAGTAGTTGGCAAAGGATGGCAAAATGGCGAGCAGAATCATCCAAGCCAATACTTTAAATCGACGGTAATAGAGCATAAAGAGAATACAAAATGCGACTACCGAAAGATTCAGAGTAATCGAAGGAATGAAAGATGTTTCCAAGGATAAAATCAGCAAGAAGAGACTGATAATCGGTGTCTGGGTTGCTACTTTGACCATACTACTTCACCTCCCCTTGGGTATTGCTACTCTGAGATGTGAGTGGTTTGGTAATTGTCACTGCTTTCACATGACTGAGACCCTGACTAGTCATCTCAATCCAATAATCAACCACAGAGATCAAGGGATCTAAACGATGGCTAATGATCAGAAAACTTCTTCCCTGATTTCTGTCCTCCACAATCCACTTGCAAAAATAATGGCAAGCTCTATCATCCAAACCTGCAAAAGGTTCATCTAGTAAAATCACAGAAGCCTTGCTGGTCAAGATGGTCAAGAGCTGAAGAATCTTTTGCTGACCACCACTTAGTTGATAGGGACTCTTATCAAGAGCCTGCTCCAGATCAAAATATCGTAAAGCTTGGAAAATGCGCTGATTTCTTTCAGAATCAGGTCCATCTAATTGAAGTTCCTCTCGCAGACTGACTCGGATAAACTGTTTCTCAGCTTCCTGAACAACACCCGTCAGGTCACGATACAAACTCTTTTTCTTTTTCAGGACTGTCCCCCTCCAAGTAATTCGTCCTTTATACTTTTGAAATTGAAGAATAGACCGAAAGAGGGTTGATTTCCCGACACCATTATCACCCAAAATACAGGAAATTCCTTTATAGAATGTGAAATCCGCAATCGAAAAGAGGGGGCGCTTATCCAGCTCACAAGTCGTTCCATCCATATGGAATAGTTCTGGACTAGAAGCAACTTCCTTTGAAGCAACCTGTGTCGTCTCAGAGGTAGGGATTTTAAATACTTCCCTTAGTTGACCATCTCTTAGCTCCACCATATGGTCGATATAGGCTTCATAGTCCGTTAAATCATGGTCGCACAAAATAACTGTCTTCCCATCAGAGACCAACTCTTTTAGAATCTCCAATATCTCTATCCTACTCTTGCGGTCAATGGAAGAGAAGGGCTCATCCAAGAGATAGACCCTAGGATTCATAGCAAAGAGAACTGCCAGTGCAGCCTTTTGCTTTTCTCCACCTGATAAGTGATGGATGGGACGGTGCAAGATAGCCTTGCAGCGACATTGCTGGACAACCTCTGCTATTTTAGAAGCAATTTCCTGAACGGGATGCCCAATATTTTCCAAGGTAAAAACCAGCTCCTCAAACAAGTTCTCCATGGTAAATTGATGATTGGGATTTTGAAAGAGAATACCAACCGTCTGGACACGTTCGATAATAGAAAGTTGACTGACCTCCCTCCCATTTATCAGGACTTGACCGCTATAGGGAAGAGAACTGACTTGGGCAATCATTTGAAAGAGGCTAGATTTTCCTGAACCGCTGCTTCCAACTAACAAGGTAAAGGCTTGCGCATGAAAAGTAAAATCAAGTGGCTCAGAGAAGATTGGGGACTGAATCGCTCGTAGTTCCAGACCCATCTATGCCTTGCCTCCAGCTGCAAACTGATGATAGAGTTTGACAATAGCACGAACCAAGATGGTACAGAAGAAAAAGACGGAAATAAAACGTACTACAAGCAAGGAAAGGACAAAAGGAAGGGAGAAGGCGTAGTAACCTAACTTAATGTATTCATAGACAAAGCTAACAAGCGTAATTCCAATACTATTGGCAGTTAGAGAGAGCCAACTTTCATAGCGATTCTTGGTTACGATAAAACCAAGTTCACTTCCCAAACCTTGAACCAAGCCAGACAAAAGGGCACCTAGACCGAATTGGCTACCATAAAGGACTTCAGCAAGCGCAGCTAGCACTTCTCCAATCGTTGCGCTTCCCACTCTTGGAACAAAGATGGCCGCAATGGGCGCAGCCATACACCAGAGACCAAAGAGGATTTCATTGGCAAAGGCCTGCAAGCCAAGAGGGGCTAAAATCAGAGTGAGGACATCAAACAGATAGCCGGATCCTACAAAAACGCCACCAAAAAAGATAGACAAGAAAGCAAGTAAAATAACATCTTTTAACTGCCATTTTTTCAACATAAAAAACTCCTTTTTTAAAGAAAAGTGGGGTATTCAAGGTGAGCTACCGAAAGGCTTAACGTCCAGCCTATCCTCTTTTGATAAACAAAAAAACTCCAATTACAATCAAGAATTAGAGTTTAGCTTACAAGATTAGACAGTTCTTTTCGACATACGAAAAAAACCTTTTCACATTTCCCTTCGCCAGTCTTAACTGTATCAGGTTCAATGGGTATTATCTCAGCCTAAAGCACCCCAAATGTCTTTATTATTTAATTACTGCACCAGTATAGCAAAAAATGAAAGCCCTAGCAAGATATTTGACTGGAAAATATATTTATATAGTTTGTTTGTTAATTCTTTTAATCTACATAAAAGGATTGAATTTATCCTATAATTCATAACCAATATCAAAAAAGGATAATTCTAAAGCGACCGCTTGATTCCAGCGTTCCTGAAGTTCTGTCAAATCTTCTCGACCTTTTCCGACACGATTGAGTTCGTTAACCAGAAATTGAACCCACTCTGCAAAGAAAGGACCTCTGTGGAGATTAATCCATTCCGAATGAATGTAGGCTTCAGGTAGAGCCAAATCTTTAGAACCCCAGTCTAAATAGAGACCTTCTGCAATGACCAGCATGACCAAAAGATGGGCATAGTTTGATGAATCCACTGCCGAATACATTAGATCCTGAAAGGCTTTTGTTACAGGATGCAAGGTCACTTCCAGATAATCATTCTCAGATACTTTTAACTCTTTGAAAGCCTTCTGGAAATAACCGTCTTCATCTGCTTCAAGAAAGCCTAGTTGCTTGGCAAAACGAAGTTTGGATTCAAGCTGGTCTGCGTGGGCTACGCAGGCACCCAGCATGGATAAGAAGGCATCAAAGAAGTGATAATCTTGAATTAGGTAGTCTTTTAAGACCTTATTCTCAATTCTCCCCGCAAAAAGTTCCTTAACAAAACGATGATTGATTGCATCCTGCCAATCCTTCTGACTGCTTTTTAATAATTTTCCAACAGTCAAACCTGGCTCAAATGCATAGTCTTGTGTTTCCATATTTACTTTTCCTCTCTTTACTCGTTCGTAATCAACAAAACATCAAGAAAATCCTAGTTTTACTTGACCTTTTTAAAAAAATCAAGGGCGTTCAAGAAGAGCTACCTAAATGCTTTGTATCACCTTCATCCAGCTTATATAAACAAAAAAACTCCAATTACAATCAAGAATTAGAGTTGACTTACAAGATTAGATCGTTCATTTCGCCATACGAAAAAACGTTTCACATTTCCCTTCGCCAGTCTTAACTGTATCAGGTTCAATGGGTATCATCTCAGCCTAAAGCACCCCAAATGTCTTTATTATTTAATTACTGCACCAGTATAGCAAAAAATGAAAGCCCTAGCAAGATATTTGATTAGAAAATATATTTATATTGTTTTTAATGGTGATTTATTCTTCCTATATACGAAGAAAAACCTCCACACCAAGTGGAGGCAAGCTGTTTTATCAATACAATTTTAAGTCGCGTGGGTCAACTGGGAAGGTTGGGTTGTATGGGTTGTGACGGAGTTTGAAGTGTTTAACATCTTCAATAGTCTGAGTTCCAGATAACTGCATAACTGTCTTCAATTCCGCATTCAAGTGTTCAAAGACTTGGCGCACACCGACACTACCACCGAGAGCCAAGCCATAGATAACAGGGCGACCAATAGCTACCAAATCTGCTCCTGAAGCCAAGGCTTTAAAGACGTGTTGACCACGACGAATACCTGAGTCAAAGACGATTGGTACGCGTTTGTCAACTGCTTCAGCTACTTCTTGAAGTGAGTCGAAGGCAGCTGGTCCACCGTCGATTTGACGACCACCGTGGTTGGTTACCCAGATACCAGAAGCTCCTGCAGCAAGCGAACGTTCAACATCCTCACGACATTGTGGTCCCTTGACATAAACAGGAAGTCCAGAGTATTCAGCGATAAATTCTACGTCACGTGGAGACAAGCGTTGTTTGGCTGATTTGTAAACAAAGTCCATTGATTTACCAGCACCTTCTGGCAGATATTCTTCAACAATCGGCATGCCAACTGGGAAGACAAAACCATTACGCTTATCAACCTCACGATTGCCCCCTACAGTCGCATCTGCCGTCAAGACAATCGCTTTATAACCTTCAGCCTTCACACGGTCCATGATGTGGCGGTTGATTCCGTCATCTTTACTAAAGTAAAATTGGAACCAATGAGGTGTCCCTTGAAGGGCTTCTGTAATTTCTGGAAGATCGACAGTAGAGTAAGAGCTAGTTGTGTAAAGAGAACCAAACTCATGCACACCACGCGCAGTCGCCACTTCACCCTGTTCATTTGCCAATTTATGAGCCGCAACAGGCGCCATAATGATTGGTGAAGACAATTTTTCGCCTGCAAATTCAATCTCTGTACTTGGATTTTCTACATTGCAGAGTGTATGAGGAACGATGAGTTTATGGTTAAAGGCACGAATATTCTCACGCAAAGTGAAAGTATCTTCCGCCCCACTAGCGATATAGCCAAATGCTGCTTTAGGGATAACTTGTTGCGCCATTGGCTCCAAATCATAGGTATTAATGAAATCTACATGACCTTCTGCATTGCTTGTTTTGTATGACATAAAATGCCCTCCTTAATAAGTAAGCGTTTACTTTGTATATTACAAAAATATCTTAACTCTTTTTTCAAAACTTTTCAAATATTTTGTTTGGAAATTTCAGAAATTTTATGTCTATGATAAAAAATCCTTATAACGGCAATAAAAAATAGATATTATCCAAAGAAGATTTTAAGTGCTACAATAACTGTATTATTTCTAGATGGGAGGTTCTATTTTTGGATTGGTCCATTGTTGAACAATATCTACCACTATATCAAAAGGCATTCTTTCTGACCTTGCATATTGCAGTTTGGGGAATTTTGGGATCCTTTCTGCTCGGTTTAATCGTTAGTATCATCCGACATTATCGAATCCCTATTTTAGCGCAAGTAGCGACAGCCTATATTGAATTGTCACGTAATACGCCCCTTTTGATTCAACTCTTCTTTCTCTACTTCGGTCTTCCCCGAATCGGGATTGTCCTATCTTCAGAAGTCTGTGCCACTTTAGGACTGGTCTTTTTAGGAGGCTCCTATATGGCAGAATCTTTCCGAAGTGGGCTGGAATCCGTCAGTCAAACCCAGCAGGAGATTGGATTAGCAATCGGTCTGACACCTCTACAGGTCTTTCGCTATGTGGTTCTTCCGCAAGCAACAGCGGTGGCCCTACCGTCTTTTAGTGCCAATGTCATTTTCCTCATCAAGGAAACCTCTGTTTTCTCAGCAGTAGCTTTGGCCGACCTCATGTACGTCGCCAAAGATTTGATTGGGCTCTACTATGAAACAGACATTGCGCTGGCTATGTTGGTAGGTGCTTACCTTATCATGTTGCTACCCATCTCACTGGTCTTTAGCTGGATAGAAAGGAGGCTCCGCCATGCAGGATTCGGGAATCCAAGTACTTTTTCAGGGAAATAATCTCTTGAGAATCTTACAGGGATTGGGCGTTACGATTGGGATATCCATCCTGTCTGTCCTCTTATCCATGATATTCGGAACAGTCATGGGAATCATCATGACCTCCCATTCTAGAATCGTACGATTTTTGACACGATTGTATCTGGAATTTATCCGTATCATGCCCCAGCTGGTGCTACTCTTCATCGTTTATTTCGGCTTGGCTCGAAACTTTAATATTAATATCTCAGGTGAGACTTCAGCTATTATCGTTTTTACCCTCTGGGGAACAGCTGAAATGGGGGACTTGGTCCGTGGAGCCATCACTTCCCTCCCTAAGCATCAGTTTGAAAGTGGACAGGCGCTCGGCTTGACCAATGTTCAACTTTACTACCACATTATCATCCCACAGGTTTTGAGAAGACTGCTACCGCAGGCCATTAACCTTATCACTCGGATGATCAAAACCACTTCCTTAGTCGTATTGATTGGAGTTGTAGAGGTTACCAAAGTTGGACAACAAATCATTGATAGCAATCGCCTGACCATCCCAACTGCTTCCTTCTGGATTTATGGAACCATTCTAGTCTTGTATTTCGCAGTCTGTTTCCCTATTTCCAAACTATCCACTCACCTAGAAAAACATTGGAGGAACTAAATGTCTGAAACTATTTTAGAAATCAAGGAACTAAAAAAATCCTTCGGAGACAATCCCATCCTCCAAGGTCTATCCCTACAAATCAAAAAAGGAGAAGTTGTGGTCATCCTAGGACCATCCGGTTGTGGGAAAAGTACCCTCCTTCGTTGCCTCAATGGCTTAGAAAGTATTCAAGGTGGAGATATTCTTCTGGATGGTCAGTCTATCGTTGAAAATAAAAAAGATTTTCACCTAGTTCGTCAAAAGATTGGCATGGTCTTTCAAAGTTATGAACTTTTTCCCCATCTGGATGTCCTACAAAACCTTATCCTAGGCCCTATCAAGGCTCAGGGAAGGGACAAGAAAGAAGTGACAGAGGAAGCTTTGCAACTACTGGAACGTGTCGATTTGCTAGACAAACAACATAGCTTTGCGCGTCAATTATCTGGTGGACAGAAGCAACGGGTTGCAATTGTTCGTGCCCTCCTCATGCATCCAGAAATCATCCTTTTTGACGAAGTGACTGCTTCGCTGGATCCAGAAATGGTGCGTGAGGTTCTGGAACTTATCAATGATTTGGCCCAGGAAGGCCGTACCATGATTTTAGTAACCCACGAAATGCAGTTTGCCCAAGCAATTGCCGATCGGATTATCTTCCTAGACCAAGGGAAAATCGCTGAAGAAGGAACGGCTCAAGCCTTCTTTACCAATCCGCAAACCAAACGAGCTCAGGAATTTTTAAACGTCTTTGACTTTAGCCAATTTGGCTCATATCTATAAAGGAGATTCTTATGAAACTATTCAAACCACTCTTAACTGTTTTGGCACTTGCCTTTACCCTTATCTTTGTCACAGCTTGTAGCTCAGGTGGAAATGGTGGTGCATCGTCAGGTAAAACCACTGCCAAGGCTCGCACAATCGATGAAATCAAAAAAAGCGGTGAGCTACGAATCGCCGTGTTTGGAGATAAGAAACCTTTTGGTTACGTTGACAATGACGGTTCTTACCAAGGTTACGATATTGAACTTGGGAACCAACTGGCACAAGACCTTGGGGTAAAGGTTAAATACGTTTCAGTCGACGCTGCCAACCGTGCTGAATACTTGATTTCAAACAAGGTAGATATTACTCTTGCCAACTTTACAGTGACTGACGAACGCAAGAAACAAGTTGATTTTGCCCTTCCATATATGAAAGTTTCTCTTGGAGTCGTATCGCCTAAGACCGGTCTCATTACAGATGTCAAACAATTAGAAGGCAAAACCTTGATTGTTACAAAAGGAACGACTGCTGAGACTTATTTTGAAAAGAATCATCCAGAAATCAAACTCCAAAAATACGACCAATACAGTGACTCTTACCAAGCTCTTCTTGACGGACGTGGAGATGCCTTCTCTACTGACAATACGGAAGTCCTAGCTTGGGCGCTTGAAAATAAAGGATTTGAAGTAGGAATTACTTCCCTCGGTAATCCAGATACCATTGCGGCAGCAGTTCAAAAAGGCAACCAAGAATTGCTAGACTTCATCAATAAAGATATTGAAAAATTAGGTAAGGAAAACTTCTTCCACAAGGCCTATGAAAAAACACTTCACCCAACCTACGGAGACGCTGCTAAAGCAGATGACCTTGTTGTTGAAGGCGGAAAAGTTGACTAATACTCAATGAAATCACAAAAAGAAATCAGGTAATCCTAGTGACTACCTGATTTTCTATGTTTTAGGCATTTTGCCAATTTTCTTGGTCTTCTTTAAATCGTTTTAGAAGATCGAGCCCTTCTGGTGTGATATAGCCCTCTTCTTGGGCTAGATGGATGAGTTCACTGTAGTTAGAAAGCGTCACAAGTTTGACACCTGCATCTGAGAAGTTCTTATCTGCTTTTGGCAATTGGTAGCTGAAAATCGCTACAACACCGAGGACCTCTGCTCCTTCTCGCTTGGCTGCAGCTACGGCTTCAAGAACAGAGCCACCTGTTGAAATGAGGTCTTCAACCACTACCATTTTTTGACCCTGAGCTACGCGGCCTTCGATTTGATTACCAGCTCCGTGGTCTTTTGGTTTGCTACGAATGTAAGCAAAAGGCAAGTTCATCTTATCAGCAATGATAGCTCCGTGTGGAATCCCAGCTGTCGCAGTTCCTGCAATGACTTCTACCTCTGGAAAGGCTTCTTTAATAGCTTCCACAAAGCCATTTTCAATTAGGGTACGAGTTTCTGGATAGGCTAGTGTCACACGATTATCCGTGTAAATCGGTGACTTGATACCAGATGCCCAAGTGAAAGGCTCCTCTGGTTTGAGGTAAACGGCTTGGATTTTCAAGAGGTGGCTAGCGATATCTTTAGCAAGTGTCATGGTCTTCTCCTTTTGTTTTTCTAATCTATTTCTTTGATTCTAGTCTTGGTTCCATTCATCCTTGATGGCATGATAAGCTGCAACAGGATCCTCAGCTTGGGTAATGGGACGTCCCACTACGATATAGTCACTGCCGATTTGATAGGCATCTGCTGGCGTCATCACACGTTTTTGGTCTCCAATCGCTACTCCCTGAGGACGAATGCCCGGTGTCAGACAGATAAACTCTGGATTGGTGGCCTGCTTGATGAGTTGTACTTCATGAGCCGAGCAAACAACACCGTCTAAACCCGCTTCAGCTGTCTTCTTAGCATAATGAATCACAGACTCTTGCAGGCTGGTTTGGATGTTTTGAAAATCCTGCATCTGAGCCTCTGATGTTGATGTAAGCTGAGTGACAGCGATCAATTTTGATTGACTTCCAAGACCTTCACGCGCCGCCTTCATCATCTCTACACCACCAGCCGCATGAACATTAGTCATATCCACACCAAGCTGAGACAGGACCTTCATGGCTGACTTGACTGTATTGGGAATATCATGAAGCTTAAGATCCAAAAAGACACTATGACCTTGACCTTTCAAGTAGGACACAATCTCAGGCCCCGTTGCGTAATAAAGCTCCATCCCTACCTTTAGATAAAGGCTTTCTTCTACTGGGAAAAGAGCTAAAAATTCCTTGACCGCCTCAAAACTAGGAAAATCAAGAGCAATAACTGGACGATGTTCTCGCATAGGTTTCTCCTTTTACCTTTGCTAGTGAGAGAGTCTGGCCACAAGAAGGCACGAAAAAAGGAACCTGCCAACAGCAAGGTTCCACGAAAAATGGGTAGTCTCCACCCTTTCACCGTCTAACCTTAGCTGCCTCTCTGGACTGCTTTAAAGGTTTTTTACTATTCTATTATTTCTACTAGCACTTGTCAAGTAAAAACATGGCCACTGAAGAACTACAAGAGAAAAGCTAAACCTAGCGACGCGATGAACGTCGGGGCGTTTGGTTTTGATTGCCCTCTTCCTCCAGCTTTTTCCTTTCCTCTTCTAGTTTATTCTGCTGTTCTTCCAGTCTTTTCTTCTCTTCCTCTTTTTGTTTCTTCTCAGCTTCCTTAGCCTCTTGTTTGGCCTTTTCCTCAGCTTCCATAATTAATTTATCCGCCACAGTATAACTGTAAATTCCAGCTTCCATGTCAATCACACTCGGTTCTGACAATTGTGGCTTAATCTTACTGTAATATGGCAGTTTCTTACTCATTTCAGATAGAGGAACCAAGACTTCGTCCGAATCATTCATAGTCAATCGAATTAAATCTGAAGTCACCTTGCTTGGGGATAGTTCCACCTTCTGGATAGCAGATTTGAGTTCGGGGCTAATTTGAGAAAGTTCTGAGGTAAAGGTCTTGATTTGTTCGCTGTCATTAAAGAGAACTGATATATAAGTTTCTGGCAGACTCACCAAACTCACCGCACTGGTCTCAAGCTGACCGCTTGAAAGAATTGGATAATGACTTTCTCCAGAAACATAGTAGGCCACAATATCATATTCCTTGACCTTGATTGTAAACTTGGTTGGAAATTGATAGACAAGCTGAGCTGATTCAACCCAATAGTTAGACTTGATCTGCTCTTCATATTTTGCCTTATCTAGCAGAAGGTTAATCGTATAATCCGAATCCTGAATGCCTGAAGCCTGTCGAATATCATCAGCTGTAGTTTGCACTGTTCCCTCAACACGAATATCCTTCATGGTCGCATAAGGGCTGAGCAAGTAGGCAGAGACAACCAATAAAAGCAGACTGAGAAACAAAATCGAGATAGCCCGCCAGATATGAACTCCTGGAATTTTCGGTTTGACCGGTTTTTCCTTTACGGGCTTTTTCTCTGCCTTTTTATCCCGTTTATCCTCTTTCTCTGTCTTTTTAGACTTTGATTTTTCTTTGGATATTTCTTTTTTGACGTCTTCTGATTCTTCTACTTTTTCCTTAGCATCTTCCTTAGCTGATTTTGGGTCTTTTGGTTCAGATTCACTCTCTTGGTCCTCAGTTGCATCTGACTTTTCAGATTTTGAAGCCATTCGAGCTTGTCTTTCCTTTTCCTTCTCCTCAGCTAGGGCCGCCTCTTCTTCAGCCTTCTTTTTTAGATATTCCTGGTTTCGTTTCTGCCATTCTGATAACTCTTTAAATTCTTCGAGGATTTCTTTGCCCTCTTTTTTCTTATCTTTTGACATTTACTTTCCTTATGATAAATCTTTTTTCAACAATTGATAAAAATCTGCTAGAGATTTCAATTCCTTAGAAGCCTTCATCTTAGCTTTGTATTCTTCCTTATGACTTAGTAAGTGAGAAAGCTTCTCTTCTAAACTGTCCAAGGTCAAATCGCTTTCTTGAAGCTCTTCTGCATAGCCTTTTTTTACAAAGTAGGCTGCGTTCTCAATCTGATCTCCACGACTAGCTTCACGACCAAGCGGCACAATAACATGCAATTTTGCCATGGCTAAGAGCTCAAAAATCGTATTGGCACCACCTCGTGTCACAACAATATCAGCCAATTCCATCAAGGGTTGATAGAGATTGGTCACATAGTCAACACGAAAGAGATTTTGACTCAACTCATTCAAGCTAGAATCTCCAGTTAGATTGATAATATTGTAGCGCTCTGTCAGTTCTTTCTTATGGTCTGTCACCAATTGATTAAAGACACGAGCGCCCGCAGAACCACCGACAAACAATACAGTTGGCAATTTAGGATTAAAGTGGGTTTGAATATCTACCAATTCATCTGGTTCTGGACTTTTTTGGTCTGAAACCTTGGTCACTGCTCCCACATGCTCGACCTTAGACAAACTTGAATCTTGCTCAAAGGTTGAATACATCTTAGTCGCAAATTTATAAGCAATTTTATTGGCCAAGCCCATAGATAGGTCAGATTCGTGAATAAAGACAGGCACTCCTGACACACGTGCTGCGATAACAGGTGGCACAGAGACAAAGCCTCCCTTTGAAAAAAGTGCTTGTGGACGAAGTCGCAACATAATAAAGAGAGATTGGACAATTCCCCAGCCAACTTTAAAGACGTCCAGCATATTTTGCCAAGAGAAATAACGACGCAATTTTCCAGTCGCAATGGAATGGAAGGTGACATCTAGACCCGACTTGAGGATTTCTTGGTGTTCGATCCCACGCTTGTCCCCGATATAGTGGACTTCCCAGCCATCTTCGATGAACTTGGGCATCAACAAAAGGTTGAGGGTCACGTGTCCAACCGTCCCCCCACCTGTAAAGACAATTTTTTTCATATTATTCCTTTAACTCCGCTACTGTGTCGATAAATAGGTCGCCACGTACTTCAAAGTTAGCATACATATCCCAGCTAGCATTAGCAGGACTGAGAAGGACTACATCTCCTTGAGTCGCAAGCTCGTAGGCCTTGCGGGCCGCATCTGCAATGTCAGTCGCATCCACATATGCCACACCAGCCTTGTCTGCTGCCCGTTTGACACGTTCTGCAGACTGACCTAGGATGACCATCTTCTTAAGTCCAGTAATGTCTGGTACCAATTCGTCAAACTCATTGCCACGGTCCAAACCACCTGCAATCAAAATGACCTTGCTGTTGTCAAATCCTGACAAGGCTTTTTGAGTTGCCAAGATATTGGTTGATTTACTATCATTATAGAATTTGACACCCTTGATTTCATCCACAAATTGGAGACGGTGTTTGACACCACCAAAGGCTGAAAGAGTTTCTTTGATGCTTTGGTTATCAACACCACGAAGCTTGGCTACAGCAATAGTCGCAAGCGCATTTTCCACATTGTGGCTTCCTGGAACTCCGATTTCATTCGCTGCCATGACAACTTCCCCACGGAAGTAGAGTTGACCATCTTCCAGATAAGCTCCATCAACCTTTTCCTGTGTTGAGAATGGTACAACTGTAGCTTGTGTTTTTCTTGCCAATTCTTTTGCCAAGTCTTGATTAAAGTTCAAAACAAGGAAATCAGCTGCTGTCATCTTGTTCTGGATATTCCACTTGGCTGCTACATATTCCTCAAATGACCCATGGTAGTCGATATGAGTTGGCATGAGGTTGGTAATAACCGCAATCTCAGGATGAAATTCTTGAACGCCCATGAGTTGGAAAGAAGAAAGTTCCATGACAAGCGTGTCCTTGTCTGACGCAGTTTGTGCCACTTGACTAGCTGGATAGCCGATATTTCCTGATAAGAGACCATGTTGCCCAGCAGCAGTCAAAACTTCCCCAATCATAGTCGTTGTGGTTGTTTTACCGTTCGAACCTGTGATACCGATAATGGGCGCTTCTGAAATCAAATAAGCCAATTCCACCTCAGTCAAGACTGGAATTCCCTTTGCCAAAGCCTTTTCAATCATGGGATTGCTGTAGGGAATGCCTGGATTTTTCACCATGAGGGCAAACTCTTCATCCAAAAGTTCCAAAGGATGCCCACCAGTGATGACCTTGATTCCTTCTTCCAGCAAACTTTGCGCAGCTGGATTGTCCTCGAAAGGTTTCCCGTCATTTACCGTCACAATGGCACCTAGCTTGTCCAACAAACGAGCTGCAGATTCACCTGACTTGGCCAAACCTAAAACAAGGACTTTCTTATTTTTAAATTGATCTATTACTTTCATGTCTCAAACTCCATTTCTACTCTTACTATTTTACCATTTTTATGGAAATAAAAAAGCCACAAAGTGTGTTTGTGACTCTTTCTTCTAACTGAATTTCGCCATATCATCTATGTGATAAATCGGTAACTCGAATGACTTGGTCCACTTGCTCCCAAATCAGAGGATTGTGGGTCGCAATAATAATAGTTCGATTCGGATTTTTTAAAGATTCTAGGATGGAAAGTAATTCCTCAGAGTTTTTGGGGTCTAGTGAAGCGGTTGGTTCATCTGCGAGGATCAAAGGCGGATCCTTTAAAATTATCTTCGCTAATGCAACACGTTGTGCTTCTCCTCCTGATAACTCAAATATAGGTTGCTTCAAATCCAAATAAGAGAGGTTTACACGGTTTAGAGCTTGTTTCATCAAAGAGATTTTCTCTTTTTCTTTCAACTTTTTACCAACTAAACCCAGATTGAGATTCTCTTTAACGGTTTGACTTTCAATTAAGCCAAAATCTTGAAATAAATATCCCAAGTAATCTCTAAAGAAAACAGAAGGCCTAATGTCCTTAAGAGAAGTGCCATCATAGATGATTTGCCCTTTGTCATATGGCTCTAATCGTCCAATCATATTCAAGAGTGTTGTCTTACCACAGCCACTTGTACCGATTAAGGCATAAATTTTCCCACCTTCAAAATGAAGATTCGTATCTGAAAATAGCTGACGGCTTCCAAATTTTTTAGATATATTCTTTAGTTCAATCATCCTATTTTCCTTTCATAATTGTCATAGAAACACGAGATTCTTTATGAGCTTGACGGTAAAGCGTCAAAACTGCACTAGCTAGAAAGACTAATAAAGTGAGCAAGCCAATCACCAAGTCTCGACTGCTTAAAATAAAGAGACTAGCACCAAATACAAAACTGGCAAATTGACTAACCATATACTGAGCATGTGTTTCAAAAAATCGTAAACCTGAAATTCGTTTAATCAAGATATCTCGACGGAATTGCTCGAAATATAGAAGATTGACAGAATAAAAGAGTAACAAGGAACTAGCTATTCCAACAATAGCTCCTAGGATTAAAGTTGCTGTTTCAGTTTGAACTTCATTATAACGAGTTAGATAAACGCTTCTTCTTTCTTTAAGATAGGATACTTGCTCATAAATTCCAGCTTTCTTCAAGAGTTCTAGCCCACTCTCATATCCTTTGACAAAGATATTATTACCAGCATTGATAGACCACATAGATTTAGAAATGATACTATCACCTATAGATGTTGGAGTAAATACAACTAAAATCGGATCAGTCAAATACTGAGTGGATACAGGATTCTCACCGTTATTATAAACAAACCGCTTTTCTCCAGTTGGAAGATAACTAACAATCGCTCTCATTTCATACTCTAAAGGAGCACTTTCCTCCTCACCAGATTTTCCATAATAACTCAATCTTTCTTCAAAAGCTTTCTTAAGTTCTGCTTCCTGTGAACGAAGAGATTCTGGTAATAAGAGTCCAAATTCACCTTTTTGAAGATGGGCTAGTTTCTGTCTAGTATCATCATTTACAGTAACATTTTCCTTCTCCAAATAACTGGGACTAACATAGAGCGTATTAGCATCTGGACTATAGGTATCCAGTGTCTCTCCTTGTTCATTTGTTCCTTGAGGATTTGCAAAATGGAGCAGATTATCCTTTACATAAAGGGCTTGTTCTTCTTCGATTGCTTCCTTGGCAAAGGCATACCACTTATTCTGATTTTCTGTATCTTTTACTCTATCACCTAAGCCAAAGGAAATCTGGTAATAGTCTGCTCTGTCCTGCCATGCTTGTTTTGAAATTTCAAGTTCTTTCAATCGTTGGTAAGACGTCAAGCCTGTCTTAACAGCGTAGCCTACTGTAAAAACAGCAACTAACTGACACAATAGGGTTAAAGCCATCAAGCGTTTAAGGGGTAATCTTCCCTTAATAACGGGAACTAATGCTTTGTAACTCAAACTCATTAGATAAAGAAGCATTAGTAAAATTGAAATCGCCAATAAAAACAACAGATAGAAACTAATCCCAAAACCATAGGTGGCTAACAAGATAGGATAAAACAAACCTTGACTAAAAAGAACGACTCCCCCACCTAGGAAGGAAAGGAGGGCTGATAGAAGGAGCCACTTGATATCAGTCGATAAAGAATGCCCCATAATGGATAAGAGAGTCTGACCAGAAAAGAGTTTTATACCTGCTGCTCTCATTTCCTTAATCCGAGTGATAATCACTAAAGCAAAGAAAGCTAAGCCAAATATTGCTAAGCTAATTAAAATAAGGGGAATTAGTAACATCCTAAAAGCAAGAGAATAGGGCGGTGTCTTTCGGTCAGGAATTGCTTTATAACCCAAATCTCCTAATTTATCGGCTAGCTTTTCTTTCGTCAAGGAGCCTGACAAAAGGAGATAACTATTTAGCGGATCACTACGTTCACGACTTTCTTGGCTAGCTTCTTGGAATTCTTTTGGTAAAGTTCCCTGACCATAAGTTGCATAAGTAAAGTGAGTCGCCCCATCCTTACTCGGCTCTACAATTCTTCTAGCTATTAAACTCTGTTCTGAGTTTGCAAACTTCTCCAATTCCTGTTCAAATACCTCACGCGTCGGTTCCTGAGTATCTTTTTTGACACGAAGTAAGGAGACGGAATCATAGCTTGCATATAAATATTGTGGAGCACGTAAGACAATAATCCAAGAAAGGAAGAAGCTGAGAAAAAAAGTTGATAATAATATGAATAGTTTCTTCATAGTAGACTCCTTGTATAAGAGAATAACCCTATAGAAAGAAATTTTACATGTTATAAATTCTTAGAATTATTTTCCTAGTTTAATCAATCACACCCTGAGCAACAAGACAACAAATTGAATCCTTTCTTATTTTGAAAACGATTTCTTATAACTTAAGTATATCACTTTCTATATAATTTATCAACATATTTTGCTAAGATATCATTAGTAATAGAATTTTACAGTTCCCTTAAAAATAGATGTCATTAACGAATTTTATTCAAGTTTTTCCCATTCATATTATCCAAGCAAAAGAGATGATGTAGTAGATTGAAATAAGATATGAACAAAGAGATTAGGAAAGTCATATTCATTTCTAGAAATATTTTAGAATTCGTAGTGTCCTATTCTAAATTCAATCCACTATATTAACTAATACTCTTCGAAAATCTCTTCAAACCACGTCAGCTTCGCCTTGCCGTAGATAAGACTGACTTCGTCAGTTCTATCTACAACCTCAAAGCAGTGCTTTGAGCAACCTGCGGCTAGCTTCCTAGTTTGCTTTTTGATTTTCATTGAGTATAAAAAGAAAATCAAACTATTGTAAAATTCCTAGCAAAAAAGAGAGCCAAAACTCTCTTTTATCTTCTTTTACTTTTACTGACCGACATGAGGGTAATATCTCGCAAGCTAAAGTATGCTAGGAAGAGCATGGCGACTGCGATAAAGAATTCTGTCGGTAGCTGAAAGATTTGCAGAACAGACAACATGAGTAAAATCAAGAGTGCTACGAAAGCAAAGACGACAAGGACGATATTGACTGTCCCTTTAATGCTTTGTGGTGTCGCAAATACATAGAGTAGTAATAAGAGGATTCCTATGATTAAATAAACCATCTTTATCTCTTTCTAGCTCTTATTCAGCTGATTTTTTCTTCTTGTTAGCTTTCTCACGCTCTGCCTTGTTAAGGATTTGTTTACGCAAACGGATAGACTCAGGCGTTACTTCCATGTACTCATCGTCGTTCAAGAACTCAAGAGACTCTTCAAGTGTCAAGATACGAGGGGTCTTGATAACAGCTGTTTGGTCCTTAGTAGCTGAACGAACGTTAGTCATTTGTTTCGCCTTAGTGATGTTAACTGTCAAGTCGTTTTCACGAGAGTTTTCACCGATGATCATTCCTTCATAAACCTCAGTACCTGGGTTGACAAAGATTGTACCACGTTCTTCGATAGACATGATTGAGTAAGTTGTAGCCTTACCAGCATCGATAGAAACAAGGGCACCACGGTGACGACCACCAATTTCACCTGGAATCAATGGCAAGTATTGGTCGAAGGTATGGTTCATGATACCGTAACCACGAGTCATTGACAAGAACTCAGTTGAGTATCCAATCAAACCACGCGCAGGAACAAGGAAGACCAAACGAGTTTGACCATTACCAGTTGAAATCATATCCAACATTTCACCCTTACGTTCAGAAAGGCTTTGGATAACAGACCCTTGGTATTCTTCTGGAGTGTCGATTTGAACACGTTCAAATGGCTCACATTTAACACCGTCGATTTCTTTTACGATAACCTCTGGACGAGATACTTGAAGTTCATAACCCTCACGGCGCATGGTTTCGATAAGGATTGACAAGTGCAATTCTCCACGTCCTGAAACAGTCCATTTATCTGGTGAGTCAGTTGGTTCAACACGGAGGGAAACGTCTGTTTGCAATTCAGCCTGCAAGCGTTCTTCCACCTTACGAGAAGTTACCCATTTACCTTCTTTACCAGCAAATGGTGAGTTGTTGACCAAGAATGTCATTTGAAGAGTTGGCTCATCGATGTGTAGGATTGGAAGAGCTTCTACTGCATCTGTCGGAGTAATAGTTTCGCCGACAAAGATATCTTCCATACCTGAAACGGCAATTAAGTCACCCGCTTTAGCTTCTTGGATTTCACGACGTTCCAAACCAAAGAAACCGAAGAGTTTTGTAACACGGAAGTTTTTAGTTGTGCCATCAAGTTTAGAAAGGGTAACTTGGTCCCCAACCTTAACAGTACCACGGAAGACACGACCGATACCGATACGACCAACGAAGTCATTGTAGTCCAAAAGTGATACTTGGAACTGCAAAGGCTCATCTGAGTTATCTACTGGAGCTGGGATATGGTCGATAATCGTGTCAAAGATTGGTGCCATAGTCGCTTCTTGGTCAGCTGGATCATCTGACAATGAAGAAGTTCCGTTGATCGCTGAAGCATACACCACTGGGAAATCAAGCTGGTCGTCATCTGCACCAAGCTCGATGAAAAGTTCCAAGACTTCGTCCACTACTTCTGCTGGACGAGCTGATGGCTTATCGATTTTGTTAACAACCACGATTGGGACAAGGTCTTGTTCCAAGGCTTTTTTCAATACGAAACGAGTTTGTGGCATGGTTCCTTCGTAAGCATCTACGACCAAGACAACACCGTCAACCATTTTCATGATACGCTCAACTTCTCCACCGAAGTCCGCGTGTCCTGGTGTGTCCATGATATTGATACGAGTTCCGTTATAGGCAACGGCTGTATTTTTAGCAAGGATGGTAATTCCACGCTCTTTTTCGATATCGTTTGAGTCCATAGCACGCTCTGCCAATTCAGTACGTGCATCAAGCGTTTCTGATTGTTTCAATAATTCGTCAACGAGGGTTGTTTTACCGTGGTCAACGTGGGCGATAATCGCAATGTTACGGATATCTTCTCTTAATTTTGTCATGATTTCCTCTATAATATTCAAAATTTATTTTCTAACTGAACGATTATACCATAATTTCAGGTAAATAACATAACTCAAGCAAGTGTAAATGTTTTCACTGTGCTTTTCTTTTCACGTCAAGCCTTTTCAAAGCAAGCGACTTATGATAAGATAGGCACAGTATGCGTTTAGATAATTTATTAGCCCAAGAAAAAATCAGCCGAAAAGCCATGAAACAAGCCTTACTCAAAGGGGAAATTCTAGTCGATGGTTGCCCAGCCCGCTCCCTAGCTCAAAATATCGATACAGGGCTACAAGAACTCCTTTTTCAGGGTCGAATCATTCAAGGCTATGAACACACCTATCTTATGCTTCATAAACCTACTGGTGTCGTTACAGCCAATAAAGACAGGGAACTTCCAACCGTCATGGACCTCCTTCCGCCTGACATCCAGTCTGACATGCTCTATGCCGTCGGCCGACTGGACCGAGATACGACAGGACTCCTCCTCTTGACTGATAACGGTCCTTTGGGCTTTCAGCTCCTCCATCCCCAATATCATGTCGATAAAACTTATCAGGTTGAGGTTAATGGACTTCTGACACCTGACCATATCCAAGCCTTTCAAAAAGGAATTGTCTTTTTAGATGGTACTGTCTGTAAACCCGCAAGACTAGAAATTCTATCTGCAAGTTCTTCCCTCAGTCGAGCCTCCATCACCATTTCAGAAGGAAAATTTCATCAGGTTAAGAAAATGTTCCTCTCGGTTGGTGTCAAGGTGACCTCCCTCAAGCGCACCCATTTTGGACCTTGGAGCTTGGATCAGAATCTTCAAGAAGGAGACTACCGTCCCCTAAACTCAGAAGAGTTGACAATCATTCGTGACTTTCTCAGAAAAAGTGGTTAAAAAATGAGCTCGGAAACATCCAAGCTCGTTTTCTTATTTCTCAACTTTGACTTTCCCTTTCCAAGAATCCAAGCCATAAGAAAGGATATAAATCTCAGAAAAACCTTGTTTTTTCAAGTAAAGGGCTGCATTTGTAACTCGTTGCGCACGTTGGTTTTCGTAAAGAAGAACAGGTTTATCCTTACGAAGGGCTGCAAGACTAGTCTTCAACTGACTTGAAGGAATATTGCGAGCCCCAAGAATATGTTTTCTGTGGAATTCTGCTGGGTCGCGCAAATCAATCAATTGACCCGTACGAATCAAGGATTCAAACTCCTCATTGTCCACAATTTTAGCCGCACGGCGAATACGAAGATAGTTAAAACCCATCCACGCCAACATTGCTAGTATAAGTGCCCACAAAATCCAAGTAACCATTAGTTCTTTTCTCCATTTTTCTCAATATAATCCAATTCTACCTTGTGCTCTCTGCGTAGAACCGCTTCTGCTTCTAGATAGTCTAGTTTATCCATCAACCCTGCATCGTAAATCCGAGAGAGTTCCAACTTCATCAGTTCAATATCATATAAGCGTTTTCCCATATAAACAATAATACCAAATCGTTTGAGGAATTGCTGCACATCATAGAATGTTTTCATAAGACTCATTCTAGCAAATTTTTGTGTTTTTTTCAAGAAGAGACTCACACAAGAAGTAGCACAGAAATTAAAAAAGCTGCATCTTCTGCAACTTTTTAATCTGGTGGGAAATATCCCAACTGCTCAGCGATGTGAATCGCCTCCTGCCTGTTAGTCACTCCCAATTTTGAAAAGATATTGGCCAGGTGATTGGAAACTGTACGTTTACTCACATAGACCTTGTCACAGACATCATCAATAGTCAAGCCATTTCTAACCAGTTCTAGTATCTCGATTTCTCGTGGTGTTAGCACCTCTACCATCACTTCATCTGAAAAGATCTTACCTCCTAGATAAATCTTTTCCAGTTTTTTCACCAACTCATCTGGATCCATACTTTTATCTAGAAATCCATAAGCCCCCATAGCTTTAGCTCGGTGTTCATACATCTTTTTGCTGTATCCCGTCAAAATCACAACCTTACTAGAACAACCATTGTCAATAATCTCTTGTGCCAAGGTCAGCCCATCAGCTTGATACAGACTCGTCAGGTTGATGTCAATCAAAATAATGTCGTAGTCATTAAAAGCAATCTCCGAAATAGTCGAAAAATTATCCACTAACTGGACCTTTTTAATGTTTTCCGATAACTCTAAAATCATCTTGATACTTTGGCTAAATAATTTATGATCATCAATTAACAAAATTTTCATAACACAACTCCTTATCAATCGGGAGAGTAATTTCTACACGAAATCTCTTATTATTTTCAAAAATCTGCATTTGACCACCTAAAACACTAATTTTATTAGACATATTTTTCAAGCCATAACCTAAGGATTTTTCTGTTTGAAGGCAGTCATTTTCAGAAATGATAAAAATAGTGTCATCATGCACATCAATCTTCAAAGAAATCGTTCCACCACTAGCGTACTTAACGGCATTGGTCGCCAACTCCTCAACCAGACGATAGGCAATTTTATCGTAAGGAGATAAAAGCCTAAAGTGGGCAGGAAACTGTGTGACGACTTCATTTTCTGCGTGATAGCGCTTGACAATCCGATTAATCAGCCCTTGATACTGGATGTCTAACTGCTCGTCTGTTTCTACCATTGGCTGATAATAATCCATCCGCTCACGAATCCGCTGAACCAACTCCTCTGTCACCAGATTGATCTGTTCACCAAAAGCTTGATTGCTACTATATTTATTGAAATTTTTTATCGCCATCACATTTTGCAGGATTTCATTGTGAAGAAATTCGGAGAACTGTTGTTCTGTGTCTTCATTTGCCAGCAGACTTTTCACCATACGATTACGCTTTAAAAAGAGAACTTTTACATAATCCCTAGCATCTAGCATTTCAGCAGAACGAAAGAGGCGAATCAATTCTTCCGAACAAATCCCGAACAATAGTAACATGATATTCAAGACCAAAAAGCTCGTGTTTAAATCGAGACGAAAGATGATGAAAATACCTACTAACAAAAACAGAACCAGTAAAAACAAGTGTGAAAAAGCTTTTATATAGGACAATTTCAACTCTGATACCCTTTTTTGAAGAGAGTTGACAATCGTTTTGAAGTGTAAAAAAGCTAAGATACCAAGAATTTCTAGATACCAGACTAGGTTCATCACTCCTGCGCCCCTCGTATTGATATACAAAAAGAAATAAGAAAGAGGCAATATCAAAGCTAATATCCACAAATTTCGTCTCTGATACTTGAGTTTACTTTTCAACTCTTTATAATATAAAATCAGTAAAATCAAGGGAACAAGGTTTAAAAAGAAAGACGCAAACAAGGACAGAAATAGAAAAATTGAAGGACTTAACAGATACGAACTAATAGTGATTAGTGTCAACACAAAGGACACACTCAACAGTTCTTCTCCTATTTTCTCTCCCAGAAAGATAATAGACAGAGAACTATACACCAATAAAAAAGAGTTGAGCGGATGAAGAATATCAAAAAAGTGCAACAGGGTGCTCGCAACTCCTTGATTAAATATGGATTGCCAGCTAATGAGAAACATCATCAGGAGCAACCAGAGTTTCAACTCACTATACCGAAAGGTCACAATATTACAAATATAGCTAAATACAATTAAAGCAATAATCAGCAATAAAACCATCTGCAAGGAAAAATCTGTCGAAAAGTCCAGAGGAATCCTATAATAAATATAAATCATTAAAGCTAGATGATTAAAAATCGTCAACCACCACAATAAAAGTGAGTTTTTCGAGAGCGATTTGACAAACTGTTTCATATGTATCCACTTCCTGAACTACTTTAATATCATTATAACACAATACCAGAATTGTCGGATAGGCAACTCTGGTATTTGACTTAAGTTTCAATAATTTGCCAACTTACTCTGTAAGTTACTAGCAAGTAAAGAACAAAGAGTAAAACCGCTACTCCCAGATAGGTGATATCAATAGAAATGCTGGTATTAGCGAAATTCTCAAAATAGCCCAAAAGAGCGGTACTCAAGGCAAATGCTAGCGGACCTGCGATGACCAGCGGAACCAAGAAATAACTTAGAATCTGTTGCAAAAGAATAAAGCGATTTTGCTTTCTCTTGTTCCCAAGAAGGTATAAGATTTGATAATCATTAACACTATCCAAAGCACTTGTAGAAGTTTGAAGAGACAAGATACTGAGGGAAATAATGATAAAAATAACACTGACAAAAATCATGACAAAGACAATGACGCCCATAAATCCAAGATAAATCTCAAAAATTCTTCCTTTCGTTTGATAGACGAACGAATTCAACTCTTCTCCATCACGAGTGAAGTAGTATTTTTCAATCCACTGACTCAAGAATGTTTCTACTTCCCGTTTGTCTATATTTTCCTTGAAATTGGCAACATAGGTCGTGTGGTCTTCCGTCAATCCAACTACTACCTTATCTGGTACAATCAAGGTTCCTGAGTCATTTGTAGTTACTGAAGATAAAAAGTAAACTGTTTCAAGTGGCTTTGAAGAGGCAAGGTTGAGAGAATGACCGTTAATCATGAAGGTTTTGGTCGTTGATAGAAAGTCCTGGATCTGCTTGGCAGTTCCTTTATAATTGGCATTGACTAGAAATTGGTCTTCTGCCAAGTCAACCGCTTTTTTCCCTTGCAGTTTGCGGAGATGATTGTAGGCAGAAATTCCTAAAATCGGTACTTTTGATTCAGGAAGTTTCTTATCATGCTCCCAGAGATTACTAGTATCAATCAAATCTTTATAAGTTAAATCACTAGAATAGATAGGACAGCTGTACTCCTCTTTGATGAGGTTAAAGTCAAAGCCATCGGCTTTCAATCTGTCTTTGACAGATTCCTGAGAAAATTGAAACTCTTTACCACGGTAGAGATTGACAGTTACATCATAAGGTGAGTATTTGTTCAGCTCTCGGTTCATAGTCGTATAGGAACTACCACTAAAAACTAGTAAGCTGAGAGCCAGTGTCAAGGTCAAGGATAAGACAGCCAACGTAACCGAATTACTATCAGCTTGTTTTGAAAATTGACGGATTTTAAAAGTGTTTAGTTTGTTATAGTAGGTTTGAGGCAGTTTTCTAAGGGAGACCAAGATAAAATGGCTCAAGGTATTGTAAAATAAAATCACAAAAATCACGAAGACAGATACCAGCAAGATACCCCAGCTTTTCAAGAATGATAGATGGTGATAGTCTGAAAAATAGAGAGCACCAAAACCGATAACAGCTGTCGAAAGAATAAAGAGAAGTGCTTGAAGAACTGGCTTGCCTTTTGCAAAGACAGATTTTTTGACCCCATTTTCTTGAATGAGTGCAATGATATTTTGCTTTCTAAAAGTGATAATGTCCATGACACCGACAATGAAACTAGTCACTAGGTAGGAATAAACTAGTAAGATGACAGACTTGCTATCAAAAAAAAGCAGACTACCAAAGTAATTGGCCATGAAAAACTCAGATGCAATCTTAGCTAGAATGACCAGTAAGATCACTCCAAGCAAGAAACCTAGAATCAAGGAAAAGATATTGACCAGCATGGTTTCAAAGAACAGGGTACGAATAATATGCCTCTTCTTCATTCCCAGCGTTGCATAAAGTCCCAGCTCTTTCTTGCGCCGTCCCAGCACAAAATTTGTGGAGTAAACAATAAGAAAGGCAATTGCTGATAGAATCAAATAGGAAAGCAAGCCCATGTACTGACTCATCACCTTCGTCAGCATTTCCTTTGCCCCTGATAAACTTTGCATCACTGGATGGCTTGGTAAAGCATTAAAAGCATAGAGCAAGCTATAAATCAAGGTTAGACTGAAAAAGTAGATGGTGTAAGTCTGTAAATTTCGAAATACATTTCGTAAAATTAATTTTGGATACATACTCTCTTCCTCCTATCTGGTACGGCTGTAAATCTCTTGCAAATACTGTTCATTAGATAAGCTGTTACGTTCCAAATCATCCATAATCTTTCCATCGCTAAGTAGCACCATCCGTGAAGAGTACTTGGCTGCGGCAGGGTCATGCGTAACCAGTAAAATGGTAATACCAAAACTTTTATTGATTTCTTGCAAAAGCGCCATCAGTTTCTCAGAATTGGCAGAGTCCAAGGCTCCTGTCGGCTCATCTGCGATAATCAGTTTAGAATCATCAATCAAGGCTCTAGCAGTTGCCACACGTTGTCGCTGACCACCTGATAACTGATTAGGAAACTTATCTTTTAAGTTTTGGATGGCCAACTTATCCAAAATTTCCTCAATCTTATCCTGATGTTTTTTGATATTTTTCCCCTGAATTTGAAGAGGTAGAACAATATTTTCATAAACTGTCAAGGTTTCCACCAAGTTGTAAGCTTGGAAAATATAGGAAATGTTTTTAGCACGATAGTCAGCTAGTTCATTTTCCTTGGCATGGATGATGTCAAAATCTTCAAATCGAATCTCACCTGATGTTGGTTTATCAATCGTTGAAATACAATTGAGGAGTGTTGTTTTTCCACTACCACTGGCCCCCATAATTGCCAGAAATTCACCTTTTTCAACGGACAGGTTCACATCTGATAAAGCATGAACGATATTATCCCCTTGACCAAATGTTTTCGTTAATCCTGTCACAATAAGCTGTTTCATCATTTCATTCCTCCGTTTCTTTATTACTCTCTCATTATACGGTTCCTTTCAATGTTTGGCATGAGTATTTTGTGCAATATATTCAAGTAATAAAAAAACCGATGCCTTTTTCAGGTATCGGTCGATGTTGATTATTTGCGATCGTTTCTTTTTTTCATAAAGTAAACAATCCCTATGACAACAACTCCTATGGCCAGTACAGGTGCATAGAATTCTAGTGTTCCAATAATTCCTTCCATTTTATCCTCCTGTCAAAAAATAGAGAGTTTTATCCACAGCGCACGTTTGACGAAATACATTCATAAGAATATGTAAATCACCAACCACCGCGCCCCTGTGCTGTTAATCTAACAGCCGTACGCCACCCAGCAGCAGATTTACCATCCAATTCTTAGCTATTAATTTCCATAATCCAAAGAATCAATCTCAAAGTTGTCTTGTTTTATTTGTCTTTCTCCCCGTAAATATAACACCAAATCAAAATGTTGTCAATGTTTTGTAATAAAACACTAGAATTTTCCTTTTGTTTTATCTAACAGCGAACATTATTTCTCGTACACTCATAGAAATAGGTGAAACACAATCCACAGAGACCTGCTAGTGTCATTTTAAAAGCTGTGTACCACTAGCTTCTGATTGCCCGGAAAGTTCTTGGTTTTCAACCTCGAAACTTAAAGAATCAATCTCTGAACGATTTATATTTTTAGCCATAAGGTTGCCTCCTTCCTTCTTTTAGATGATCATCTTTACAGTAACTAGTATAAACTCTAGTATTGGATAAGTAATGAGTAAATCGTGCAAGTTTCTTATTTTCGAGGAAAATTTTTATAGTTCTCAATTAAAAAACAGCTGAACAATCTTGTACTGACCCCAAAAAGTTAGACAATTAATTTATCCGAAGGATTTAGTTCTGTATTGTACAGGGCTAAGTCCTTTTAGTTTTACCTTAATTCGTTTATTGTTGTAGTAATCAATATAGTCTACAATGGCTTGTTCCAATTGCTTAAGCGACTGAAATGACTTCTCATAACCGTAAAACATTTCCGATTTCAGAATCCCAAAGAAGGACTCCATCATACCATTGTCTGGACTGTTCCCCTTACGTGACATGGATGCTTGAATTCCCTTACTCTCTAGGAACCGATGATAAGAATCGTGTTGGTATTGCCAACCTTGGTCACTATGGAGAATCGTATTCTTATAGTGTTTATCTGTGAATGCCTGTTCCAACATCGTTTTTACTTGTTCTAAGTTGGGTGAAGTTGAAAGATTATAGGCGATAATTTCGCTATTAAAGCCATCTAAAACTGGTGATAAGTAAAGCTTTTGAGTACTTGCTGGAATGGCAAATTCTGTCACATCTGTGTAGCACTTTTCCATTGTTTTAGAGCCTTCAAATTGACGTTGAATGAGATTCTCTGCCTTCTTACCAACGTCTCCTTTATGAGAAGAATATTTTCGTTTCTGTCGCATTTTAGCTTGTAAATTGAGTACTTTCATCAAGCGTTGAACTCTTTTATGATTTACCAGATAACCACGATTTCTTAGTTCTAAATGAATCCGACGATAACCATAATTTCCCTTGTGTTCGATAAAAATGGATTGAATTTCAGCTTTAAGCTCTTGGTCCTTATCTGGTTTCTCTAGCTGTTTCAAGTGATAGTAGTAGGTCGAACGAGCTAGTTTAATGGCTTTTAGAAGAATATCTAACGAAAACTCAGTCATTAATTCTTGAACAATTTCTGTCTTTCTTCTTTCTCTTTTTCCTCCTTCAATCGGAGTTCTCTTAACTTTTTTAGGATAGCATTCTCCGCTCTCAGGTACTCATTTTCTGCTTGAAGACGTTCTAATTCTGTCCTCTCTTCAGGTCTCTTTTTTGGCTTACGTCCCATTTTAGGTACTCTCCCTCTTGTTTTCTCAACAATAGTATACCCGTTTTTCTTGTATTGTGCTAGCCAATTAAGAAGTATCGTACGACTTGGGAGGCCATATTCAAGAGAAACTCTATCTTTAGTCCAGCCTTCATGTAAGACTTTATGAATCATTTCTTGTTTTAAATCAGGAGAATAGTAACGATTTTTTCCTTTTTTGACGAATTCTATTCCGTAACGATCAATCAATTTAATCATATACCTAATATTAGAATTGTTTATCCCAAATTTATTTGAAAGCTTCTCTAAGCTATATCCTTGTTTTCTAAGTTCATAGATCTGAACTTTATCATCATAAGTTAATTTCATGATAAAAACACCCCAAAAGTTAGATTTTTTCTGTCTAACTTTTGGGGGGCAGTTCATCTCTTACTCAGCTACTTTTTTACACTATTTCTTAAATTATTTAGAATTTTCTTCTTAGTTACTTTACAGAGACCCACACACTCCCCCTGATTTTCCTATCTTCTTTGGCGATTCTGAAGCAAGTGTGGTACAATAAAAACATGAGAATTCAACAATTACATTATATTATCAAAATCGTCGAAACTGGCTCCATGAATGAGGCAGCCAAGCAACTCTTTATCACCCAACCCAGTCTTTCCAATGCTGTGAGAGATTTGGAAAATGAAATGGGGATTGAAATCTTTATCCGCAATCCCAAGGGTATCACCTTGACCCGTGATGGCATGGAGTTTCTCTCTTATGCCCGTCAGGTTGTCGAGCAGACCCAGCTTTTGGAGGAACGTTATAAAAATCCTGTCGCCCACCGCGAACTCTTTAGCGTTTCGTCTCAACACTATGCCTTTGTGGTCAATGCCTTTGTCTCTTTGCTCAAGAAAAGCGATATGGAGAAATACGAGCTCTTCCTTCGTGAAACTCGTACTTGGGAGATTATCGACGACGTCAAGAACTTCCGTAGTGAGGTCGGTGTTCTATTTTTAAACAGCTACAACCGTGATGTTTTAACGAAAATGCTGGATGACAACCACCTGCTGGCTCACCATCTCTTCACAGCCCAGCCCCATATCTTTGTCAGCAAGACCAACCCTCTGGCAAAGAAAGACAAGGTTAAATTGTCTGATTTAGAAAACTTCCCTTACCTCAGCTATGACCAAGGGACGCACAACTCCTTCTACTTCTCTGAGGAGATTCTTTCTCAAGAGCATCACAAGAAATCCATTGTGGTTAGTGACCGTGCCACCCTCTTTAATCTCTTGATTGGTCTGGACGGATACACGATTGCGACAGGGATTTTGAACAGCAACCTCAACGGAGACAATATCGTTTCTATCCCACTGGACATTGATGACCCAATTGAGCTGGTCTATATCCAGCATGAAAAAACCAGCCTGTCTAAGATGGGCGAACGCTTTATCGACTATCTACTAGAAGAAGTCCAGTTTGATAGTTGAGAAATCAGCAAAATTTTATTATAATAAGCAAAAAAACAAAAGGAGATAAATATGAAAAAAGTTATACTTGCTAGTGTTGTTGCCCTATCTATTTTAGGGTACTCTCAAGTAACGGTCCAGGCTCAAGAAAATAAAGCAGAGGGAGTACGAGAAAATGTAATAATTCCTCACTCAAGTACTTCAAAAATCGAAAACCAAGAAAAATCGAAAGAGAAGGTTGAAAAAACAGACAATTCTTCTAAAATTGATAATAAAGAAGAAAAAACAGAGGACAAAACTCCCGCCGCAGAAGAGAAAAAAGCGGAAGTAAAAAAAGAAGAAAAAAAAGTTGAAAAAGTCAAAGAAGGTTGGCAGGAAGAAAATAATAACTGGCGATTTTATGAACATAATAAACCTGTTATCAACTGGAAAAAAATCCAAGGAAAGTGGTACTACTTCAACAAAGATGGACATCGACTAAGCAATACAACCTTTGATGGGTATGTTTTCAATAAAGATGGAGTGAT
Source organism: Streptococcus mitis (assembly GCF_965111735.1). Lineage (GTDB taxonomy): Bacteria > Bacillota > Bacilli > Lactobacillales > Streptococcaceae > Streptococcus > Streptococcus mitis_DR. The sequence continues at coordinate 510,073 of NZ_OZ217346.1, read as the reverse complement.
GGCTGAAAACGGTTGGAACTTTATCAATGGAAAATGGTACTTCGCTAATTCTTCTGGAAAAATTTCTCAGAATAAATGGGAAAAAATTAATGGTTCTTGGTATTACTTCGACAAAGATGGAATCATGCTTAGTAATACAACCATTAACAGCTACTTGCTTACAAATAGTGGAGCAATGGCCGAAAACAAATGGGTTCTCATTGATAAGCATTGGTACTTCGCTAATTCTTCTGGAAAAATTTCTCAGAATAAATGGGAAAAAATTAATGATATTTGGTACTATTTTGACAAAACCGGTATTATGTCTAGTAACCAATGGCAAGGTAATTATTATTTAAAATCAAGTGGAGCCATGGCTGATAATGAATGGATATTTGACAAAAATTATAATAGCTGGTTCTTTTTGAAGCGTGGTGGAATGTATGCATCAAAAGAATGGATTGGAGCTTACTATCTCAAATCTGGTGGTTATATGGCTAAGAATGAGTGGATATTTGATAAGTACTATAATTCTTGGTATTATCTAAAAGAAGACGGACAATATGTCACTAATATTTATAAAATATCCGGAAAAGATCATATCTTTAAAAATGATGGTAGATGGGTTAGTGAAGTTCCTGAGGGGTTTGTAAAAGGCCAATACAGTAAAACCATCTTTTTAGACCCCGGACATGGGGGAAGAGACTCAGGTGCATACTATTACAATGTCGCTGAAAAAGACCTCAACATGCAGGTATATCGTAAATTACGCAAAAAGTTAGAAGAACTTGGTTACAAAGTTCTTACTTCACGTGATAGTGATATTGACGTAGATTTTATTACAGAACGTTCTCGTATGGTTAACAAGACTAACTCTGACATCTTTATTAGTATTCACTTCAATGCGACTGGTAGTGCATACTCAAAATCTAGTGGAATTCAAACCTATTCCTACAGCGATGAACCTGATTATCCAAGTAAAATCAACCCATACTGGCATAACCATCCTGACCGTATGAGTGAGAGCAAGCGTCTTGCAGCCACTATCCACTCTTCATTGTTAGCTGAAACTGGTGCTAAAGATGCTGGCTTATTGGAAAGTAGCTTTGCAGTTCTTCGAGAAACTGCTAAACCAGCCGTCCTCCTAGAGCTAGGTTATATGGATAATTTCGCTGAGAATCAACAGATTCGAGATAGCCACTATCAAGATAAGCTTGTAGCAGGTATCGTGAAAGGAATTCAAAAATATTACGCTGGTAAGTAAAAAAGGGCCTGAGACAAAATAGTTCTCAGCCACAAAAAAGCTAGATATTTCCAATTGCGGAACTCTAGCTTTTTAATTTTGAGTCGTTCTCTTATTGTATTTGAGGAGGTTATTGGCCATAAGTACCAATCCCATGTCAATTCTCACTTGACGCTTCCCTCTCAGATTACATCTCTTGTAACCCAAACAAGCCTTGATCTACCCAAAGACAGGTTCCACATCAATCTTGCGTTGAGCGAAAATCTGTCTACCTTCGGGAGATAAAAGCGCCTGACATTCTTTAGCTTTCAAGTTTTGATAGCGTTCGTTCATATACAGTCCCTTTTGAGGGGCTGATTCAGGTTCATCAGCGTAGTAAACCTTGATTTCCTGTTGAAAGTCCGTCTGTGTTTTCTGATGTTTGATATGGTGAAAACGATAATACCAGCTATCAGGATGTGTGTAGCTATCCTCCTTGTCATCATAGTGCCAATTCGCTAAGTTTCTAGCTGACTGTTTATACCCTCTCTTCTGTTCCTTGTCAAACATGGCATATTTAATCAGATGGTTCACCCCCTTTTCATCTAAACGAAGGAGGTTCTCTTCACTTCCATATCCAGCATCTGCAACAACTGTCTTCAAGTCATGCGGATAGGTTTCAAGGAATGGCAGAAGAGTCTTGGTGTCTGTCGGATTTGAGAAGACATCATAGTGAAGAACAAATTGGTTTTCAGTAGCGATTTGAAGATTATAAGCAGCCTTGAGTTGGCCATTTTTCATATAATCTTCTTTCATTCGCATAAAAGTGTCATCTGGATCGGTTTTGGAAAAGCTGTTGCGCCCTTCAAATGTCTCTTGATACTTCTTATACTTTTCAGCACGTACTGAAAAATCCTCCTTGACTTTACGCAAGACTTCCTTGAGTTTACGACGCGGGGTTTTACGTTCATCCTTCCCTTTAACGGGTGTCTCCTCAATGTCCTGGTTCAATTTTTTCAATTCTTCTTCAAGGACTTGAGCGAATGCAAGCAACTGCTCTGAGGAGGTAGGCTCTTGTGTATCCAGTTCGATAGCTTGATAGATAAGGGGAGTGATTTCTTCTTGAAAATAGTTCTGTATCTGTTCTTGCAGTTTGGCGGAGAATTTCTCTGTCGCTTTCTTCCACACAAAACTATACTTGTTGGCATTGGCTTCAATCTTAGTCCCGTCAATAAACAGACAATCTAAGGTCACTAACTCTTCCATTTTTAAACGAAGATTGAGGTCCATGAAAAGATTACGTATGAGTTCTTCCATCCCTTCAGCGACTCGAAAACGATTGATGGTGCGGTAGCTGACAACCAACGGTCCTGTTAGGTACTGCATAGCGAGGTTTTCAATCATCATTTTTTCGATTTTTCGTCCAGAGAAAATCCCTTGTGAATAGGCAAATAGAAGAGTAGCTATAAGCATTTTAGGGTGATAAGACAGGCGACCAAAGGCATGATAGAAGGCATGGAAGTGACAATCCTCCAAGGTATTCACCACTTTTTCAATAGTAAAGACGAGATGGTCTTGTGGTAAGAAAGAACTGATTTCTAGTGGTAAAGTTGTTTGATTTTTGTTATAGTGAATATGCATGGGATGGCCTTTCTAAATGGTTTATTAAGCAATTCTATTTTACCAAGACTATCGTAACCATGCAAAAAAGCAACGGCAAATCCGTTGTTTCAGATTGAAGACAAACATCGTTTTAATGTTTGTCTTTTTTATATCTTCAGCGTTACTATTCTCAAAATAGGCTAAAATCTTTATCAAAATAGTTTTCAGAGAAAAATAAAAAGGCTTCCCCGCCATCACTTTTACCAATTTTTTGATATTCAGGCACGCCAAAGTAAGTCCAACTTTTGCCTTCATTTTGGACTTACCCACTTCTCTTGTATAACGTAGATTGTGGTATTCTTTGGCTGTGCCAAAAAGCCGCTCCACCGATTCTTTACGTTTCTGGTAAAGTTCCTTACTTCCCTTTTGATGCCGAATCTCCTCACAAATTTCTAAATAATCCCTCCAAATATGGCGAGTAAGGATTCTCTGTTTCTTTTTACTTTCTGTGCAACTGGATAACAGAGGACAATTTGCGCAAATCTTAGGATCTCTTTTATATTTACGATAGCCATCGCGCTTTGTTGTAGAGTAAGCTAACACGTGATTTTCAGGGCAAAGGTAACAGTCATAGTGTTCATCATAGATAAAGTCCTTAGGGCTAAGTTTTCCTTACTTTCCACGAGGGCGAGTATAAGGGAATACAAGTGTAATATTTTGGTCAAGGAGGAATTTTGCAATACTTGGAGTCTTATAGCCAGCATCGGCAATAAGGTAGTCAGATTGAAATCTCTTCAACTGTTCAAAAAGTGCAAGAAAAGCCTGACTGTCATGCACATTGCCAGCATCGATACTATAAGCTAGTGCCCATCCATGCTTATCGCACCCTACTTGGGCATTGTAGGCGAACACTTCCTTATTCTCTCCCTTGTGAAACCAACCACTTTCAGGGTCTGTAGTAGAAGTCTTCTTCGGCTCAGCCTCGCTTTCTTTTGCAGGCTCGAACGACTTTTTTCCGTGCTTTTTCCGATCTAAGTCAATCTCAACTTCCAGTTGCTTACTCATAAACTTAGCTTGCTTGTCTAGAACTTGATGAGTATATTTGTGGTTATTAGCTGCGGCCTTGATATGAGTCCCATCAATAAAAACCTCAGTCGGGTCAATCAAACCTTGTCCCCATACAATGGATAGAACATAATGAAAAATTTCCTCTATTACTTCCTTATCTTGAAAACGACGATTGTAATTTTTGCCATAAGTGGTAAAATGAGGAACCTTATCGTTTAAGCTCAAACCCAGAAACCAGCGATAGGCGGTATTGACCTCAATGTCCTTGATAGTTTGGCGCATGGAACGGATACCGTAGAAACATTGGATGAGAGGGATTTTAACCAGCATAACAGGGTCTAAACTAGGACGCCCTTTATCCTCAGAATAAGTATCTGCGACCAAGTCATAGATGAAGGAAAAATCGATAACTTGCTCAACTTGACGAAGAAAATGGTCTTGCGGAACGAGTTCGTCTAGCGTGTAAAAACCAACTTGATTGTGGTTGTAGTCTAGATTTTCTTTGTGAAACATAGGGAATACCTCACAACTTTTCTTACATCTATTATACGACTTTACACAAAGAAAAGCCCTTAGAAACTTGTAGTCTAAGGACTTTGTCTCCAAAAAAGAGTCTGGGACAAAAGTCTAACCTTAGATATAAAAAGCGAACAAAACGAGTTATCTGACACTCAGAATTCTGTCTTGTTCGCTTTTTTGTCGAATCAATCGATTTTAAAATTTATAATAAAGAATTCCGAAAATCAAAATCTTTTTGTCCCAGCCTCTTTTTTTGGAGATAAGGGACTATTGTCCCAACCTCCTTTATTTGAAAAAAGACAGTAAAAAGCTCAAAAAATCATTTCCTGTGCTATACTGTAATTGAAATTTTTTTAGTTTTGGCGTTAGAACTGTTTCCTCAGTCCTAGCGCCTTTTCTTTTTGATAAGTCTGCTTGGTGGAGAGTAGTTGAACTGCCCCCCAAAAGTTAGACAGAAAAAATCTAACTTTTGGGGTGTTTTTATTATGAAATTAACTTATGATGATAAAGTTCAGATCTATGAACTTAGAAAACAAGGATATAGCTTAGAGAAGCTTTCAAATAAATTTGGGATAAACAATTCTAATATTAGGTATATGATTAAATTGATTGATCGTTACGGAATAGAATTCGTCAAAAAAGGAAAAAATCGTTACTATTCTCCTGATTTAAAACAAGAAATGATTCATAAAGTCTTACATGAAGGCTGGACTAAAGATAGAGTTTCTCTTGAATATGGCCTCCCAAGTCGTACGATACTTCTTAATTGGCTAGCACAATACAAGAAAAACGGGTATACTATTGTTGAGAAAACAAGAGGGAGAGTACCTAAAATGGGACGTAAGCCAAAAAAGAGACCTGAAGAGAGGACAGAATTAGAACGTCTTCAAGCAGAAAATGAGTACCTGAGAGAGCGGAGAATGCAATCCTAAAAAAGTTGAGAGAACTCCGATTGAAGGAGGAAAAAGAGAAAGAAGAAAGACAGAAATTGTTCAAGAATTAATGACTGAGTTTTCGTTAGATATTCTTCTAAAAGCCATTAAACTAGCTCGTTCGACCTACTACTATCACTTGAAACAGCTAGAGAAACCAGATAAGGACCAAGAGCTTAAAGCTGAAATTCAATCCATTTTTATCGAACACAAGGGAAATTATGGTTATCGTCGGATTCATTTAGAACTAAGAAATCGTGGTTATCTGGTAAATCATAAAAGAGTTCAACGCTTGATGAAAGTACTCAATTTACAAGCTAAAATGCGACAGAAACGAAAATATTCTTCTCATAAAGGAGACGTTGGTAAGAAGGCAGAGAATCTCATTCAACGTCAATTTGAAGGCTCTAAAACAATGGAAAAGTGCTACACAGATGTGACAGAATTTGCCATTCCAGCAAGTACTCAAAAGCTTTACTTATCACCAGTTTTAGATGGCTTTAATAGCGAAATTATCGCCTATAATCTTTCAACTTCACCCAACTTAGAACAAGTAAAAACAATGTTGGAACAGGCATTCACAGAGAAGCACTACGAGAATACGATTCTCCATAGTGACCAAGGCTGGCAATATCAACACGATTCTTATCATCAGTTTCTAGAGGATAAGGGAATTCAAGCATCCATGTCACGTAAAGGTAACAGCCCAGACAATGGTATGATGGAGTCCTTCTTTGGGATTCTGAAATCGGAAATGTTTTACGGTTATGAGAAGTCGTTTCAGTCGCTTAAGCAATTGGAACAAGCCATTGTAGACTATATTGATTACTACAACAATAAACGAATTAAGGTAAAACTAAAAGGACTTAGCCCTGTACAATACAGAACTAAATCCTTCGGATAAATTAATTGTCTAACTTTTTGGGGGCAGTACAAGTTTGTAAATGATTCTGAGAATCTTATGAGCACAAGCAATAATCGCCTTCCTCTTGCTTCCTCTTTGGGAAATTCGATTGTAAAAAGAAGAAAAAGCTGGATCCTTAGATAGAATGTGCTGCAATTAATCCCGACAGGGTCAAAGCCTGTTTGATATAGCGATTTCCTTGCGTGATGTGTGAGGATTTTTTAATGCCAGCACTTTCATAAGACCCTGGACAGAGCCCAGCCCATGATGCTAAGTGTGCATTGGATGGAAAGGTCGTAACAGTTGGCCCAATCTCAGCTAGAATAGTGGCAGCACAGTTTTCATTCACACCTGGAATGGTTTGAAGTATCCTATTTTCCTCAGGGAAACTCCTTTTCGATGTAGTGTTGAATCTCATCGGTCAATTTTTCAATGAGTTCCTGATACATCTGACACTCCTCTAAGCTCTGGCCTAAGAGGAAGCGGTCTTCTAGTGACAACTTTCCTTCCATCGCTTCCACGAGTTCTTCTGGACTTGCTTTCACTCGCTTCTGGATACAAGAGATAACAGATTCTACATTAATTGCTTCTCCGTTAATGAATAATTTTAAAAGTGCTTGCCCCGTCTTAGAAAAAATATCAGAAAGATAACTGCTTAGCTTGATATTGGCCCCGTTGTAAGAGATTGTGAATTTCATTTTTGACTTGAGTTTGACGCTGCTTGTAAGAACGCATGCGACGTGTCAGTAAACGAAGCTGTACCACTTCAGGTGCTGGAATATAGGAAGGTTCAATCAGTCCGCAACGGCCGAGTTGAGCAATCCATTCAGCGTCCTTCATGTCTGTTTTTCGACCAGGCACATTCTTGATATGTTGAGGATTGGCAAGTACTAAGACGAAATCAGAATCTGAAAAGATAGTAAAGAGAGGGAGCCAATATTGCCCAGTACTTTCAAAAAAGACATGTGTGATATGGTTTTTCACCACCCAATCTAAGGCATTGCGAAGAGCTACTGTAGTTGTCCCAAATTTCTTCTGAATTTTCTTTGGTTTATTGGTATCTAGTGGACAGTCTAGAATACAACAAACAATGGATTTTTGGTGGACATCAATACCACAACACGTTTCAATCATGACTTCCATTATAAAAACCTCCTGTTAACTATTTGAACAATAGAACAAGAGGCTACTAGTAAGATATTTTCATGCTCAAGGCATATTCGAATTAGCTCACGACTCTTGTTCATCCAGTTTTTTATACAGGCTAGGAAAAGCCCTATTAAACACCACGGTTTGGTATTGTTCGCCTTCAGTATAGGCTAAACTTCTTTTTCTGTCATGAGTTAGCAGAATCTGCCTGCTTGGAGTTTTTTATCTTTATCAGGAAAGATAAATCCAATACCAATGCAAGCTAGAACACCTGCTCCAATTACCAAACCACTTGAAATTGGCAAAAGGTTCAAAATTGCATTTGCGATGATAAAGGCAATAATCAAACACATCAGACTAGCCTTGTAATCTTTTTTTAAAAAATTCTCTAGAGTGAAAAAGAGGAACAAGCCTATCGGAATGAGTGACCAGAGGTTGACATCCAAACTTGACCATCCAACAGAACCAAAATACAAAACCAAAGCTGAAACTAGCAAGAATCCAATACCTAATAATTTTTTCATTTTTATCTCCAATTTCTTTTTTAGGAACTTGAGTTATCTGATATCGACCCTTCACGTCCCTTACAAAAATCATTATAGCAGAGGTCAGTTTCAAGAACAAGTTCTTTTGCCTATCTGGTCTCTATATCAGTCTAAGTGGTTGAAGTGTTAAGATAAAAGAAAAGAAGCCCTAATGAGCTTCTTCATTCTAGCGATTGTAACAGTATTTCTGAACTAAAACAATCGAAAGTTAGATTCTAAACTAGTTTTTTCTAGTTCGTATTTTTCTTTTCCTTAGATTCTAGAGAAGTTTTGATTGCTTCGCGTTCAGCCTGTAGTTGAGCTAAATGCTTCTCCTCTTCCTCAAGTTTACTAGTATCTGGTTTTACACGATAATAAACATCTTCTGGTCTCGACAACATCGCTTCATACTGCTGTCCTGCAAACAGTCTCTCCTCGTCATGATTGCTTTTATCTGTCAGTTTTCCATCATCACCAGGTTTCATGACAACTCCACTTGGTACAGCAACTACCACAAATCCTCCAGCGACAGAATCTTTTACCCATGCACTGAGGTAGGTTGTATCAGTGTTACGACGTTCTTGATCTTTTGACCCTTTTAGTTCTATAATATATTCAAATTTTTGACCATCTCTATAACTAGTTGCATACATTTCACCAGACTCATTAATGACATATTCATTGCCCGACGGTGTACGCCATGTACCTTTCAAACTTGATAAATCATTATTTCTTAATGCTTCAATATCCAGTTTCGGAACTGCAGTTTCTTCTTTTAGCTTGCTAACAAGTGCTTCTGCTTCAGTAATCTTGGTGTCTAAATCAGTCAGTTGATCCTTGAGTTTCTGGATTTTCTCTTGCTTATCTTTATCAATCTCATCTGTTTTTCCTTGGCTTGTAGATGTTTGACTTGTTGACTATTTAGTTGAAGTTACAGACGATGCTGGACTTGACTCTTTATTTGCCTTATTAGATGAGAATAAGAAGATACTTGCTAGGATTGCAACAACCAAAAGACTAAGAGAAATACCAATATAGACTTTTATCTTGAGAGCCTTCCCAACAATTGTAGTTGGAGAGAATCCCTTCGCTACATTTGAAACAGTTGTTTTAGGACCATTTTTCTCTTCAAAGTATTTCTTATTCATGTTATTGCTCCTATTTTTCATTTATCTTAGATAAATTTAAGAGTTTTTTCTAGCATAAGTGAATGGTTTCAAGTTCAAAAAATAATATAAAAAGTTATCATAATTAAAGACTGCTATCAAACTCTTTTTTGAACTTAATTAAAATAGATTATATATATTTATAAAAAAGAAACCCATTAGAATGAGTTCCTTCACTTTGCCGATTGCAGGGATTGAACCTGTGACCTAGGCTTTACGAGTGCCTTGCTCTACCAACTGAGCTAAATCGGCGATTACACTTACAGTATAGCACTATAAGAAAGGATATCAAGGGATTCTTAATCTATCTTTTTAATCAAAATCTGACAAGGATTTTGAGGCCCCCAAAGTTGTGGAAAAATCTCTAATTTTTTAAAGCCAAGACTGCGATAAAAGACATTTGTTCGATCATAATCTTTATTAGAGCCTTCTGCTACTGTTTTCACTTGTAAATAATCAACGTTTTTGCGTGCTTCACTTTCTAAAGCAGCAAGCAATTGACTCCCAATCCCTCTACCTTGATGAGCTTTTTTACACCGAGACAATCAATCTCTGCACAATCTTTACTGGAATAGGACAAGCTCACAAAGCCAAGTAAATTACTCTCCTGAAAGGCGGTCCACACTTGCAAGTCCTTGGCTCCTTCGATGTAAGCTTGCGTGCTTTCTGGTATTCCAAACCATTCTGGCAAATCCTTTAAAATCTTAGCGACAACTGCCATTTTTTGATCTTCATACTTGACTTCTTTAATTACAAACATCATAAGTTCCTTTCTTGATTTTAGTCCTACTTTACCTCTTACGAACCTGCACTTTCGTAGGAATCCAAGCCCTTGTCCCAGAGTTTCAAGGAAATACCTAAGAAGACTAGGGAAATCAAAATCAAACCTCCGATGTTAAAGAAGACATCCTTGTCCTGCAAGAAATAACTAGCAGGATAGTAGGCCGTAAAGGCAAAAGGCACTATAAAGCTAATCAACCAACGAAGAGCTGAATTATAAATTGAAATGGGATACTTGGCAAAATCATTAAACATATAGAAAATGTAAATCATGGCACCTGACTGCTTGGTCCAAAAAGCGATACTAGCTGTCGCGATTTTCAAGGAAGTATAAATCAAGGTCGCAAAAGGAATACAAACTAGGAAAAGCAGGAATTTTGGAAGCGTCCAAGCAATGCTGGTCACTGTTGTTCCCAGTAAAATTCCACCAACCAAAAGTTCACCCAAGGCATCAATCTGAAAGGTCTCAACTAGGATGTGAAAGAGAGGATTGATAGGACGAGTCAGATACTTGTCAAACTCGCCTTTTCTCACTAAGCGTTGCCCTAGCGCCCAGAGATTGTCAAAAAAGAGATGATCCAATCCCTTGGGAATCAAAGAAAATCCATAGATAAAGGCAATCTCTTGAAAAGTCCAACCTTCTAGTGATGGAATGTGTTGAAAAATGACATTGAGAAATAAGAGGTTCAAGCCTTGAGTTAGAAAAACTCCCAGGACACCAACCACAAAATCAACCTTGTATTCCATGATTTGTTTGATATATTGTCTGATAAAAATCAGATGCATACGCTGATATTTTTTCATACTAACCTCCTTGAATGGTAATAAAGGACTGGACTCGTTTCCAAATCAACTGAGACAAGCCCACCATCACTAAGAGCCAGAAAAACTGCAAAGCGAGCGCCTGAAGAATCTGATTGGCATCGTATTTCCCAACGATAATCATGACCGGAGTGTAAATCAAGGATGAAAAAGGCAAGAAGGACAGAATATCTGAAACAACCTTGGGAAAGAAAGCCAAGGGAATCAAACTTCCAGACATAAAAGCCACTATGGAAGTCTTGAGTAGATTAGAACCCCATAGATTTTTAAAGACAAAGGCTGAAAAACCAAAGCAGATATTAAAGAAAAAATTAATCAGATAGGCCAGCGTTAAGCTAAAAAGATAAAGGACAGTTAATCCCAGTACTTCTATACCCCCTTTCCCAGATAAGATTTTCATCAAAACAATGACACTTAAAAATGGAAGGCCAACAGAGATAAAAATCAACCACTTGGATCCGAGTTCCGTAAAGAGGTAAGAAGCCGCAAAATGAACTGGTCTCAACAAGCGCATGATAATGGAGCCATCCTTGACCTCTTCCCCAATCATAAAGGAGCTATCAGACCTAGTCAGAAGATTTGTCACAAAACTCATGATGATATAGAGAGTAATATCTGCCATACTGAAGCCCTGAATCAAGGACTCTTGCGAAGAATCAAATACAGCCTTCCAGAGATAAAAAGCCACAAAAGCACCCATGACATCGCCGATCCGATAGAGAATAAAGTTGACTCGATAGGTAATCAATTCCTGAACACCTGCATTTATAAAGGGTTTATAACGTCTCCACAATTTGGCCATCTTAGAGCTCCTTTCGGTAGAAGCGACGTATAATGTCCTCGATATCCGTATCCATCATCTTCAAGTCGCGGATTTCAAAATCAGACAGGGTTTGCTTGATAATGTCAGCTGACTGGTAGCGGGAACTATCAAATTCAATGTTGAGGATATTCCCCTGTCTATCAATGGCCATATCAGGCAGGCCTTCATAGTGAGAAGCGAGATGACTTTGACCTGGTAGCAGTTCAAAGGAGAGAGTCTTCATCTTGCCAAAGGTCTCCTTGAGTTGGCTCACCGTTCCATCAAAAATCTCCTGCCCCTTATCAATCATAAAGATCCGATCACAGAGTTGCTCAATATCGCTCAGGTCATGAGTTGTCAAGAGAATGGTTGTTTCTTCCTCTTGATTGATTTGGGTGATAGCTCGACGAATATTGTCCTTGACCGAAACGTCCAAACCAATGGTCGGTTCATCTAAAAAGAGAACTTTAGGATTGTGAAGCAAGGAAGCTGCAATATCCGCCCGCATCCGTTGTCCCAGCGAAAGAGTTCTCACAGGATCCTTGATAAAGTCCTTCAAATCCAAGACTTCATTCAAAAAGTCCATGCGCTTATGAAAGAGCGAGTCTGGCACATCATAAATCTCTTTTAAAACCGTGTAGGTCTCTTGCAGGGCCAAATCCCACCATAGCTGGGTGCGTTGTCCAAAAACAACCCCAATATCCTTGACATAATCTTGACGATTGTCCTGCGGAATTTTGCCGTTAATCCGACAAAAACCAGATGTCGGTTTCAAAATCCCTGTCAGCATTTTAATGGTTGTCGATTTTCCAGCACCATTTGCCCCAATAAAGCCTAGAATCTGTCCCTTTGGTACCTCAAAGGTCAAATCCTTGACCGCTTCAAAGGTCTGCTTTTCAGGACGAATAAAGGAGCGCAATGCCCCCTTCAAACCTGGTTCCTTGACAGTCTTCACAAAATTTTTCTGAAGATGTTCCACTTCTATCATTGCCATAAATTTCTCCCTATGGTAAGGAATAGCAACATTGTATTTTTGACTACAAATATTCTAAATCCTTACTTTTACTCCTTCTACATATTATTACAGAAGGCTTTATACCAACCTATTATAGTCCAATAAAAAATGGAATGCAAGCGTTTGCCTACAGATTATAAAATTAGAAATTTCTCTCTTAAAATGGTATTTTTATACTCAATGAAAATCAAAGAGCAAACTAGGAAGCTAGCCGTAGGCAGTACTTGAGTACGGCAAGGCGAAGCTGATGTGGTTTGAATTTGATTTTCGAAGAGTATTAGTCCAAAATTCTGGTTTAATAGTTTCCTTAAAACACTAAAAAACCTGCCCGATGGGCAGGTTACGAATTGTAAAAAGCAAACTATTTTGATCAATATGATTCACTATTTAATCAAAGAGCTAATCTTTCATAATTCTTTTCACAATCCCATTTCTATCAATTAGAAAACAATCTGGAAAGGTCATTTGCTCCCATTTTTCATAATCAAAACTGGAATCAAAGTGTTTTAGTAGTATTCCTATCAAATTCCCGTGTGAACTAAGTAAAATCGTTTTTTCTGAGTATCTCTCTTCCAATTCCATTAAAAAATTTAGTACTCTAGCTAGTGCGTCTTGATTTGATTCCCCTTCTGAAAGAGATTCACTAGGATTTTGCCATAAATATTTAATACTGTCTTCAAACTCAGAATCTTTTATAAAGGTTGAAGATAATTTTCGCTCTCGTAACCGATTATCAAGAACTATTTTATCAAATTGAATTGGCGAGCTATTAATCGTTTCAAATGCTCGTTTATAAGGACTAGAAAAATAATAATCAATATTAAAAGAATTCAAAAACTCTAACTGGTCAAGAGATAAAAATCCTTTTTCTGACAAAGTTCTATTAAAATCATCACTTGAAAATCTTGAATGAGCATGTCTAAGTAAAATATAAGAATTATTCATAAGTCATTCCTTTCAATTATTATCATCAGTCTAAAATGATTTCTAACCCCTCAATGACTCTTTAAAAAATCTAAAATCTGAGAAACAACTTCATGACTTTGATAATGATAAAGTTCGTGAGGCGCATCCATATAGATGACTTGAACATTAGACTGGTCACTAGAAAATTTCTCTGCATAATGCTGCCATTCTAATTGTCTAAAGGTCGTGCCTTCACCGTTAGACACCAGTAATAAGGTGGGAATTTTCGGATTAATGCTAGATGGAACTTTCTTGGCATTTTCCTTTGCCAAACGGGATTCATGAAGCATGGCTTGTCACATCAACTGCTTATATGCTAGTAATTTATATTGTTGTCGTTCAGTTTCAGTCAGAGTTGGATTTTTTATATAAAAGGACTCAGGGAAATAGCGTAATAAGCCAATCTTACTGCTCCAATAGGCCACAGTAAGCAAGGCCTGATTGTCCTTTAAATTCTCATAACTAGCTGGCAGTGCCCAATCTAACCCAACCAAGGTTTTCACTTCATCAGGATATTTTTCCTGCCAAGCTAAACTCTCAAGACTAGCCATGGAATGAGATAAAATGATAAAAGGACCTTTGACGTTTGCTTGTGAAAGAGCTTGACGCGTCTCAGACAAAACCTCTATCACATCTCTTGAATGATTGCTATCATCACTATAACCATACCCTGCTCTCTCCACGATGACTACCTTATACCGTTTCGATAAGGATTCCGATACTTCTTTAAAGTCCAATATAGGAGAAGCAATACCAGCACCTGAGAGAACTACTATAGTCTCAGGACCATTCCCTTCAACGTAAACATTTATTTGATGTCCATAGACGAGAACTTGTTGTCCCATAGGTGTCAGTGAGGCTTGTTCTTTTTCCAAACTGATACGGTGAAAGATGAATGTAGCCGCTAGAAACAAAAGAATGAAACTAAGAAAGGCAAGACTACATTGTTTTAGTTTTTTCATAGCATTATTGTACAAAAAATAGAACCTTTTAGCAACTTAATATTGGTTCTTCTACAATATATTCACACCAAAAAACCCACCCAATGGGCAGGTTTCATCTGTATTATTCAGCTAGATTATGCTTTACCTTCTGAACCGAATACGTCGATACGTTCTTCAACTGATGCTTGGATAGCTTTTACACCGTCAGCCAAGAATTTACGTGGGTCGAAGAGTTTCTTCTTGTCGTATTCTGCTTCGTTTGCTTCGTAGTCACGAGCAAATTTACGAGTTGCGTTAGCGAATGCGATTTGGCATTCAGTGTTAACGTTAACTTTCGCAACACCAAGTTTGATAGCTGCTTGGATTTGCTCATCAGGAATACCTGATCCACCGTGCAATACGATTGGGAATCCTGGAAGAGCTTCTGTCAATTTTTGCAAGTGGTCAAGGTCAAGACCTTCCCAGTTTGCTGGGTAAGGACCGTGGATGTTACCGATACCAGCTGCCAAGAAGTCGATACCAGTTTCAACCATTGCTTTAGCGTCTTCGATTGGAGCCAATTCACCTTTACCGATGATTCCGTCTTCTTCACCACCGATAGTACCAACTTCAGCTTCTACTGAGATACCTTTAGCGTGTGCTTTTTCAACAACGTCTTTAGCCAATTTAAGGTTTTCTTCAACTGGAAGGTGTGAACCATCAAACATGATTGAAGTGTAACCAACTTCGATACACTCAAGTGCATCTTCGTAGTGACCGTGGTCAAGGTGGATAGCTACTGGTACAGTGATACCCATTGATTCAACAAGGTTAGCGATCAAGTTGCGAGCAACTTTGTAACCACCCATGTATTTAGCAGCACCCATTGAAGTTTGGATTAAAACTGGAGCTTTTTTAGCTTCTGCTGCGCGCAAGATAGCTTGAGTCCACTCAAGGTTGTTTGTGTTAAATCCACCAACTGCATAACCGTTGTCACGAGCTGCTTGGACAAATTTTTCTGCTGAAACGATTGCCATTTTATCAGGCCTCCTGTATATTTTTATGGGTCATCCCATTTACATTGTTCATTTTATCACTTTTTGACAAAAAAATCTAGTTTTTCCCGCAGTTTCGATTGAATTTCTTCTAGCTTCATCTATGTAAACCCTTTCTATCCCTAGTCTTGGGCGACTTTTGGAAAAGCTATGAAGAAGGTTAAATGATTATCCTCCATCTCGAAACGATAAGGTAATTTTTCATGTTCCAATAGACTCTTAACCACAAAGAGCCCCATCCCAGACCCCTTGGCCTTGCGACTAGCATTGTCAGAAAAAGACTGGGCTAGTTTTTCTTGTTCTTCTGGACTGCAGCTATTTTCTATAAAAAGTTCCCCTTCTCTCTCTCCAATACGAACCAAGCCACCTGGAACAGAGTGCTTGATAGCATTGCTGATGAGGTTAGACAGAATCAACTTCATGACAGATGGGTTTAGATAAGCCTGCTGATGAGTCAAACTATTGTCTATCTGAATCTCTCTATCCTTGGCTAGCAAGGCATAATCCTTGACTAGAGTTTGCGTCATCTGGTATAGGTCAATTTGTTCCCTATCATCTCGCAATTCCTGCACAGAAGAGAGGGAAAGTATCTGCAGAACATGGTGATTGAGCTCATCCACAATCCCCAAGGCTACTCCCAGATAGCGGTCTCTATCCTTATAACGACCGACATTTTCTTTCATGTTTTCGATCAGGATTTTCAAACTAGCCAGCGGTGTTTTCAATTCATGAGAAGCCCCGCGTAGGAATTCGACCTTCATCTTTTCCAGCTGGAGAATAGCTTCATTTTTGTCATGCAAGTCCGCAATAACAGTCAAAAGATGCTGATAGAGGCTATTGATTTGTTCCTTGAGATCACCAATCTCATCCTTGGAATCCACGCGCAATCGCACTTGGGCATCCAAATCCATCATCCGTCGGGTCACCCGCTTGATTTCCAATATCGGGGCAACGATAGTCCGAGCATAGATATAGGCTACCAAAAGGGAAATCAGAAAGGATGCCAGCAGAGTATAGGGTAGAAATTGCAGACTGATCTGCTCTGCTTCCTTTTGCAAGTCCATGGAAGCTAGAAATTGCAGGGTCATAGTACCACCGTCCTGCGTTGTCACCTCGCGCTCCTCGATAAAAAGAGAGGTTGTCTGACGTTCCGTATCCAGAGGAAGACTGTCGTTGACTTCTAACTTGTCCTCGGTCATCTCTCCCTTGACAGCCCCCTTGATCTCACTAGTCTGGGAATACAAGTCTAAGACTTGCTCGATACTCTGCCTATCCTTACCTTCTAGGGACTGGGCAATAGCTGTCGCTTTCTGGCCAATGGTTTCCTGCCGATGACTCAGATAAGTCGAGGGAAAGAGAAAATAAATGGCTAAATGAAGGCAAATAACTAGAACACTAAAAATCGAGAAGGTGTAGATAAATATCTTTGTAAATAAACGTGTTCGTTTCATTTTCGCTCCAATTTATAACCAACATTGCGCACAGTGAGGATGCAGTCCAAGTCTAACTTTTTCCGCAGTTCCTTGATATAAACATCAATGACACGGTCAAAGGGAACCTCATCTGTCGCCTTCCAGACGGCATCAATAATCTGAGATCGGGTCAAGGCCCTTCCTTCATTTTTAACCAAATAATCAAGAATTTCCAACTCTTTAGCATTGATAGCCACTTCTTGACCTGCTAGGCTGGCGCTGTAGCTTTCAAAGTCCACCTTGGTATCCTTATAGGAGAAGATTCGTCCTGTATCGTAGTAGCGCTTGAAAATCGCGTCTACCCTCACTTTTAAGAGGGATAGAGAAAAAGGCTTTTCCAGGTAGCCATCTGCCAGAGAAGCAAAAGCACTCATCTTGTATTCCTCATCCTGAAAGGCGGTCAACATCAGGACAGGAACCTGACTGGTTTTACGAATCTCCGCTAGGACTTCTAAGCCATTGAGCTTTGGCATCTGGATGTCTAGTAAAACCAAGGCTACTTCATAGCTGGAAAATTTTTCTATGGCTTCTTGCCCATCTGCCGCCTCAATGGTTTCATAACCACAATCCGTCAAATAATCACTGACCCCCTCACGGATCATCTCTTCATCTTCTACAATTAAAATTTTCATAGAAAAACGTTTCACATTCCTTTAAATTTCTTGTAAAGCAACTTGCTTTCATCCTGATAAACAGAGGATTTACCAAGACAAAACAGATAAAAATGCTACCTATATTATACCCCATTTAGGAGAGAATAGGTAGCAAGTTTGTTATTCGCTATCCAGCAGAAGTTCTTTTGGTTGTTTTCTAAGGAGATTGCTTGAAGCAAGCGCCATAACGAGAACCACTAGAACCAAGGCTAGGACAAAGACGATGATAAAGTCTGATGTCTGAATGGAAATATCTAGGCTCGACAAGGTCTTGCTAAAGCCATCTACTTCTGCACCACCACCAAGGTTAGAGGCCTGTGCAGCCTTGCTAGCTTGCTTGGCAACACCTGAAGTCACATTGGCAAGAACAGTATTTCCGATTGCACGGGCTGTGTAGCTAGCTAGGAAGTAAGCAGAAACAAGAGCAGGGATGGCAATCAAGATAGATTCCGTTATGAATTGCCCCAAGATACTTGCCTGCTTGAGACCGATAGAGAGGAGGATTCCCACTTCCTTGCGACGGGCATTGATCCAAAGACTAAGCAAGAGGGCAAGGAGAAGGACTGAGAAACTCAAGCTACCCCAGAAGAGGAGGTTAGCCATCTTGTACATGCCAGAGATGGATTGTTCTAGAGCTGGATAGTTAGAGGAGCTCTTAACGAGTGTGTAGCTCTTCCAGTTGATACCACTGATGCCATTCAACTCTTTCATGACATCATCCAAGTTCTTATCTGCTGTTACAAAGAAGGTTGCGTCCCCATAAATAGCTGTGTCTTCTGTGTATCCATAAAGTTTAGCAGCCGTATGGATGTCTGTGATAGCTGTGTTTTCATAGAGTTCTTGCGAGTAGGTTACTGCTGACTTATTGTGACCATCAAAGAGTCCCTTAATTGTCACTTCAACTGTTTCCTTGGCTCCTTTTTCATTGTCTGCATCATAGACATTAGAGTCCAATTTGACCTTATCTCCAACTTTCCAGCCGTGTTTGGCTGCCAAGTCCTTGTGCAGGAGGATCTTGTCTTTGTCGTCGTTGGTTAAGTGCTCACCTTCGACTAATTTATAAGATCCGGAGACAAACTTGTCTTCTTTAGAGGAGTCATTGACACCTGTAATCATTAAGCTACTTCCAAAATGTTTGGCACGGTCAGGAGTCAGATTTTTCTTGGTTTCTGGCGTTTCGATGAGTTCATAGCCAGTCAAATCTCCGATAGCGTTGATGCGTTTCACATAAGACTCAATGGCCTTGTTTTCGGTGATTTTTTTGATATCTTCACCTTTAATATTCCCAGCACCACGTGGCGTTCCTTGATTAACGCGACGATTGATTTGCATGGAGAAGCTATTGGTGATATTTTTAAAGGTCTCCTGAGAAGCCTTGGCAGTAGCTCCCTTGATTGACAAGCCAACCAAACTCAAGCTCGCCATGAGGAGAATAATCAGGAAGATGACAATCGATTTGAAAAACTTCCTTGTAACATAGGCAAATGCGTTGTGTAACATAGGTTCCCTTTCTAGATTTTGTTTTATTTTATAGTTCTAATACTCAATGAAAATCAAAAAGCAAACTAGGAAGCGAGCCGTAAGCTGTACTTGAGTACGGTAAGGCGACGCTGACGTGGTTTGAATTTGATTTTCGAAGAGTATAACTGAAAAAGCTCATATTATTTCGTAGTATTGCGAGTTTCAGTTAGTTTCTTGTTCTTCAACTCAAGTGTAATATCTGACGCTTGTGCTACTTCTTTGCTGTGAGTTACGACGATGACACATTTACCTGTTTTCTCAGCAAGTGATTTGAGCAGTTCGACAATATCTCCAGCAGTTTTAGGGTCCAGATTTCCCGTTGGCTCATCCGCTAGAATAACTGGAGCTTCTGAGACCAAACTACGAGCAATGGCAACACGTTGCTGTTGACCCCCTGATAACTGGAGAACATTCCGCTTGATCTGACTTTCATCCAAACCAAGCTCAAGCAGTGTATCCTTGCTTGCCTTTTTGTTGACCAAGCGGATATTTTCCAGTGGAGAAAGATAATCTATCAAGTTATAATTTTGAAATACCAGGGAAATATGGTGCATGCGATGGTAAGAATAGCCCTTCTTACGAATGTCCTCTCCTTGGAAAAGGATAGAACCTTCAACAGGACTATCTAGACCAGCAAGTAGGGACAAGAGAGTGGATTTTCCCGCTCCTGACTCACCAATAATACTGTAAAATTTCCCGGGTTCAAAATTATAATTGATCTGATATAGGACTGCTTCAGCAGTGTTCTTATAACGGTAGGTAACATCTTGTAATTGTAATAAAGTCATGATTTCTCCTTCTTAACTAATAGATGATAAAATTTCTTTAGGCGATTTTCTAAATAAGAATAGGAAACAAAAGGCTACAGATAAGCAACTAATCAATAACAGAAAGACATAGGATTCTGCAAAAGATAAGATGCTGGTTGATAAACTGCTTGCTTTGGCTAGTGTATCTTGTAAGCTTGCCTGATCTCCACTTGCTAATAGAGTTTGGAGTAGGTAAGATGTAACGGAGTTTCCTGCAACAAATGCTGGAAGCAAAGCACCAAGAGATACCAAAACTACCTCTAAACAGAACTGTAGGAAGATCGAGCTCTTGCCTTTTCCAAGTGCCAGTAAAATTCCCACTTCGTAGACCCTTTCTCTCAACCAGAGAGACAAGACCAAAATTAAGGCCCCTGCTCCAGCTATCAACATCCCATAAAGGAAGATGGTCAGAAAGGTTTGGAAGGTTTCAACTGAGTCTTTGATTTGTTCAAAGGCCTTGTTTTCCTTTTCGACTTGATAGCCTTGATTTTCCAAGGCCAAGTTTTCTACCTGCTTCATGAGTCCGTCCATTTCCTTAGGATTTTCTACATAAAAGCGCGCTGCACTGACTAGAGATTCACCATTTCCCAAAAGGCTTTGGCTACTTTCATAGTCTGTAAAGACTTGATTTTCACTGAAGTCAGAAGACAAACCTGTAAATTTCTCTTGTTTTTTACCAGAGAAGATTCCGACGATTTCAAACTCGACAGTTTGTCCTTTCCCAGATTCTGACTGTCCAGCATCCAAGCGAATCTTGTCATGAAGCGAAAGACCGTTCTTCTTAGTCAACTCTTCGTGGATCAGGATTTTCTTGGAATCCCCTTTTTGAAGGTGTCGGCCTTCTTTTAGATTGAAAGCCGAACTAGTAAAGGTAACATCCTTGGATGAATCCTCAAGAGCCGTTAAGCTAACCAAGTTCTTGTCCGCAGCTGACAAATCATCACGCTCCACGCTCTGCTCGCCACTCACCGCTTCCTTGTCTTTTAGTTTTGCAATCGTCTCCAGTTCAGGAGAGACATTTTCCAGTCCCTTAATCTTGCTTACAGATGCTAGGTCTGACAACTTGAATGTCTGACCATTTTCTATCTTCTTAATAGAAAAAGATGTGTTGAGCGATTTGTAAAGATTGGTTTCAACTATTTTGTTGGACTTCATCAGCGTCAAACAGGCTGAAATTCCGGCCAATAGGACCAATAAAATCAGAAATAAAATAAAACTTCTCAGTCGTTTTCTGCTGACATAGGCCCAAGCTCTTTGGATTGGATTCATTTGTCACCTCCATATTTGTAAGACTATTATAAAACCCAAATATGAAATATTTATGAAATACAAAAAAAGAGCAAAAATTTTTGGCTCTATAATATTTGTAGTGGGTAAATCCCCTATAGATATTATGGAGCCTATTTTGTTGTAGAAAAAAAGTTCCATAATATCTATAATGAAAAGCAACAAAACAACTCATTAGAAAGATTCATATGGAACAATTACATTTTATCACAAAATTACTAGACATTAAAGACCCTAATATTCAAATTATAGATATCATCAATAGGGATACACTCAGGGAAATCATTGCTAAATTGGACTACGATGCCCCATCTTGTCCTGATTGTGGAAGTCAAATGAAGAAATATGACTTTCAAAAGACTTCTAAAATTCCTTACCTCGAAACAACTGGTATGCCTACTAGAATTCTCCTTAAAAAACGCCGTTTTAAGTGCTATCAGTGCTCTAAAATGACGGTCACTGAGACTCCTCTAGTAAAGAAAAATCATCAAATCCCTCGTATCATTAATCAAAAAATTGCTCAAAAGCTGATTGAAAAGACTTCTTTGACCGATATTGCTCATCAGCTGTCCATTTCAACTTCAACTGTTATTCGCAAGCTCAATGACTTTCACTTTAAACATGATTTTTCTCGCCTTCCACAGATTATGTCCTGGGATGAGTACTCCTTTACAAAGGGAAAGATGAGTTTCATTGCGCAAGATTTTGAAAAACTCAATATCACCACTGTTCTTGAAGGTAGAACACAAGCTATTATCCGAAATCACTTTCTTAAATATGATAGGGCAGTCCGATGTCGAGTGAAAATCATTACTATGGATATGTTTAGTCCCTACTATGACTTGGCTAGAAAACTTTTTCCGTGTGCTAAAATCGTTCTAGATCGTTTCCATATTGTACAAC